>JAIRLD010000037.1 GCA_031259665.1 Puniceicoccales bacterium
TGTCCATTTTTGCACTGGAGTTGCGCACAAAAGTGTCATTTTAACTCAGCCCCGCCCGCGGCTCCGCCGCGGGCGGGCCTTAGGTCCCCTTGCGGTTTGATCCTGTGGCGGTGCCACCGGATCAAACCGCAAATCTAGGTACAGGGGATGGATCCCCGGGTGGGGATTCTAAGGGCGAGCAGCACTTGGAAAGGAAAATAGATCGTTATTCTTTTTCCTAAAAGTAGAAATTGAGAATTTGGCGAGCGATGGGAGCGGCCGTTTTTCCACCGTAATAATTGTCATATTTGGATTGTTCTTGGATAGCGATGGCAATGGCAACTTTTGGATTTTCAACGGGGGCAAATCCGACAAACCACGCCACGTTTCGCTTTTCTCCACGTTCCCATACCTGTGCCGTACCGCTTTTTCCCGCCAGTGTTACGCGATCCAACTTGGCTGAACGTCCCGTTCCGGAATCGACTACCGATTGGAGCGTTCGGATGAGTGATTGATAGTCGTCACTAGCCAATTCGATCGTCGGTGTGGAAAGCTGAGTATGGGTTTTATCATGGAGTATGTGGGGAATCGTTCGCGTACAATTTCGGGCGAGACTTGCCATAAAGCATGCCATTTGCAATGGAGAAACGAGTAGATATCCCTGACCGATGGATGTATTGGCCGTATCACCGGGGAACCATTTTCCGTAGCCTTTTTTTTTCTTCCAAACGGGGGCGGGGATCGTCATACGGTTCGTTTCGAAGGGAAGTTCGATACCTGTTTTTTGATCGAGGTGGAAACGTTTCGCTTCATCTGTAATGTTTTCGATACCGCAGTTCTGGCTCCGAAGGTAGAAATAAACGTTGCAACTTTTTTCGATTGCCGATTGGAGGGAGACGATACCGTGGGCTGTGGAGTGGTCACAATTGAAGATGCGGGTACCGATCTTAGTTTTTCCGGAACACTCGATGCAATCGGACTGTTTCCAGGAGGCGATTTTATGGCGTAAAAATGCGATCGTTGAAATAATTTTAAATGTGGAGGCGGGAGGGGAAACGCCCTGGAAGGTACGATTAAGCCAGGCTCCACTATCCGTAATTTTTTGGTAAGCCTCAGCAGTAATTTGGGGACTCAAGAGGTTGACGTCGTAATCCGGTTTACTCACCATGGCGAGGACTTCACCGGAATGGATGTCGAGCACAACGGCGCTCCCTAACTTGTTTCCGAGGGCATATTCTGCGGCCATTTGTAAATCGATGTCGATGCTTAGGGTACAATCGTGACCTTTATGGGGATATTTTTCTTGGATGCACTCGGCACGAAAGCCGGAGGGATCGACGGAAAAAATCTGTTCTCCGCAGCTACCGGATAGAGTCTGATTTTGAGCGAGTTCGATACCCGCTTTGCCTATTTTCCCGATGAACTGAAAAGTTTTCAAGAGATTAGCCGAAGATGTTTCGAGGCCGGAGCCCACGTAACCTAGCACATGGCATACCGCAGACCGGTAGGGGTAGAAACGGTAATAATTGGTAGTGATATAGAGTGGCGATTGGGGAGGTAAGTGGTCGATGAGTCGGATGTACTCTTGGGTTGAGAGGTTTGATAGAATGGTGATAGGGAGAAGGAGTGATTCGCGATAGTGCCGTTCCAGAGTTTTCGCATTGAGGGTACCTTTACGACCGACAATCGCATTGGCGAGGTTGAGATATTTTTCGACGACATTTTGCCGTGCTTTTCTTTGTAGTTGGGATCGATCGACCGACTTTTTATGGGCCTGCGATTCTTTTATTAAGCGGGTATATTCTTGACGGACTTCGTTGCGAATATCGTCGAGGTAGAGTTGTAAATCGAATGTAGGTTTATTGCAGACGAGCAATTTTCCATTACGGTCATAGATATCGCCGCGGGGTGCAGGGAGGATAATACGCCGTCGATTTTGGCGTTTTTCTTTTTGGCAGAAGTAGTCGTATTGGATAATTTGGCGGTAAAACAATCCACAGGCTAGAAATAAAAACACCAGCAAGAAAAAGACACCTAAAAGTGTGATCCGCCGATTATTTTCCTGGAAATGGATTTGCTTCACGGTGGCACTGTAATGGGATAGATCAAAGGACAAAGGTATGATCCCGTCAAATACAAAAAAATACCAAGGTTTTACGCCGGTACCGGTAGCGAGTGCAATTTTTAACACGCCACTCGCTCTATTTGCTAGCCTTGGAAGAAATCCGATAGCTGTCAAATTATTTTTGTGAAAATAATTGTTTTTGTTTATTCCGAGTAGTAATCCTAAATTTTAGGAGAAGATTTTTTTCGGAAATAATTTTCTCGAGAAAAATTTCCGGGAGAAATAAAATTAGAAAAAATAAAAATATTTCGTATTTTCTGCTTGACAAGATTCGCCGAATTGCAACAATTGTAGCATGTTTATTTTACAAAGAGACAAAGCGTAAAAAGTAAAAAGGAATCCTTTACGTTAGTTGAAATTGTTTTTACGATTTCTATTATTGGTATTTCACTAGCTATTTTCTTACCCGTAATGAGTTCAATTAAACTCAGCGCGCAGAAAATCAAAGATGTCTCAAATCTTAAAATAATCGCCGCTGCGTGGAGTAAATGCGCCGATAAGGGTGTAGGTACATATATAACATCATTTGCAGATCAATTGTGCTTGTATGCGAATCTAAATGATGCCTATGTTTATATTTCACCGGGTGATAAATACGCCATAAAGCTTGCCCGGGGAGCGGTTTCTGCAGGAGCATTTAATAACTGGGCACAAGTAAATAATTTTATGATAGTTAGTGATGTTATCACTAGCTACTGCTTTGTAACGGGTCTTTTAGATGGTGCTCCTCCAGGTACGACGCCCCTTGGTTTTACTCGTGGGCTCAATAAAAACGGAAAATGGGATGAAAAAGCGGGGCTTTATGGTTCAAAAGGCGGCTATGTCGTCTTTTGTGATGGCCATACTACTTGGTTTGACGGCAATAAGCCGGCAAAATTTTTGAAATGGGATCAGTCGGGCTATACGAGTGATATTCGGGAAGCACTACCTACAGGGGTTCCGATTACCTGTGTGAATCGACAAAACCTTTGCCTTCAAGCGCCTTACAAAGGTGAAAATGCTCAGGCTATACTCTATGCTGTCGGTACTGGCGGTGACTAGAATAAATCAGCATAAATGCTAAAAAAATCAATAAAAATAGCTTGACATGAGTCTGGGAATTTTAGCGAGCTGTTTGTTCCCACCCACTGCCTGCTAGCCTTTGGAGAAAATCTGCGGTTGTCAAGTAGTTTGTGAAGAATAATTGCCTTTGTTTATTCCGAATAGTAAGTCCAATTTTTAGGAGAAGATTTTTGCAGGAAACAATTTTTCGGAAACAATAATGCGGGAATGCGGGAAAAGTAAAAGGAAATCTTTTACGTTACTGGAAATCGTTTTTACGATTACAATCATCGGAATTTTACTAGCCATTTGTCTGCCCGTAATGAGCGCGATCAAACTCAGCTCCCAGAAGTTAAAGGATGTTTCCAATCTGCAAACAATCGCCGCAGCGTGGAAAGAATATACGGTAGAACGCGGCAATACAATGAATCTCATGCAAGGGTCCGGTGGAAATTATACGGATTATGGAAATTGGTTTGTTTGGTCTTTTGCGGGAGTCCTACAAAGTTCTGGCAAATTCTATCCCTCAAAGTGCGTTTTAAATGATCCCAATGTCTATATTTCTCCAGGAGATAAATACGCTTCGAAAACACTCCAAGAATACATTAGGACGGGGGTTGACGGAAGTGAAGGGTGTGCGATAAATGATTCTTCCCCTTGGAGTTGTGTCGCTAATGCAGATTTTGGAATATCAAGCAGTATTAGTTTTTTTCTGAGCTACTGTACCATTGCTAATCTCGATGGCTCTGTCCCACTTGCTACCACACCACTTGCATTTACGCGGGGACTCAAAACAGATGGTGCTTGGGACGAAAAATATGGACTCTATGGCCCTAAAGGCAGCTATGTCGTTTTCTGCGATGGTCATGTGACTTGGTTCGATGGCAGTAAACCAGCAAAATTCCTCCACTGGAATGGCCAAGAATACACAACAGATATCCGTCAAACAGTGCCCAATATAGCAAAAATCGGTAATGGTAATGTACATAAAACTCCAACTACACAATATAGTAATGTAGTTATCTGGGGAAGTGGTACCGGCGGAGAATAATGAAAAATTGAAAATCTTTTCCATCTTAATTATGAATCGATTTTATTCGAAAAATATTCTTTGTTGAAAAAATCATGATGCGTAGAGGGCGATCTGAGAAGGTTAATTGCGGAAAATGTTCACGATTTTCTAATAAAATCCAAACCGAATTGAGCCGCTAACTTGCGTTCCATAGCACGGGCAATGGACTGGATTTTTCCATCCTTCAGTAAAAACCGACCCGTCTGATGAAACGTAAATGAAACGTTATGGTCGATACACTGTTGGCGGATCACAAGAATATCGTCGAATTTTGTAACGCGTGCACCGCTGTAACTCTCGCCGCTCGCGGAAACTTCAGCAATTTTACCCGTTGCGAGAAAATAATGTAGGTCGATCACCTCAAGTACCGGCGAAACAATAACCCCACGATAACTTACCGGCGTGTCGATAAAAATCGGTAAGCGTTGGTCGACGGCCTTTTGATTTTCAGTCGTAACATCGATTTCAACGTTTGGATACCCGATTTCCCAATCCTTAGGCAGTGCCGATGGAATGCGAAGGGCCCGTTTGTGATGATAAAAAAAGAACAATCGCGCCGTTCCTTCATAATCGCCCAGGCCTCATCGCGCCACAGATCAGCATTCTCAATGAAAAAATCTGAATTGAGACAAACCGCAAAAGTAGTTCCTGATGGAATTTTATATTCTTTAAATCGATTTTTCGCAACCGGCAGATTGAACCCCGTTTGAGAACGCGTAACAACGGAGGTATCACGGCCGTAACGTCTGTTGAGGAAATACACATAGCAGTTGAGGCAACCTTCGCTCATTTTATGGCAACCATGCCACGGACTCCAGTGAACAAACATCAAGGGTAACTATAAATAGCTATAATAAGGCTCAACGAAAAAATAGCTCCTATAAAATATAAAACACCCATTTAAAATAATCTCGAAGTTTCATCGATTCCCAATGGATAAAATCAAATAATTGGGTGCGGGCAGACGGAATCGAACCGACGACACTAGCTTGGAAGGCTAAAGTTTTACCGCTAAACTATACCCGCAAAAATCTTTAAGCTTTTTCGGAATTGGATCGAGCACTCCCTTCCGCAATAACGTCGAAAACAAAATCAACGGTAATATCGCGATGTAATTTGATCTTCGCTGTGCATGGTCCCACGTGCTTTACGGGATCGAGATGAATCTGCCTGCGATCAATAATAACGCTGGCTTCCGTAAATTTGTGTGCCAAATCGGCCGCGGTAACCGCTCCAAACATCTTACCCCGATCACCCGTCTTGACGGGAAAAGTAATCACTAAATTTCTAATTTTTTCTGCTAACTCCTTCGCTTCTTGCAACTCTTTAACCTCACGCTCTGCGCGTCGGATCCGTAGGGCATCGATTTGCTTGCGATTCGAACGCGTGATCGGAATTGCAAGGCGCTTCGGGAAAAGGTAGTTCCTGGCATAACCGGCCCGTACCGTCACTTCATCCCCCTCGTAGCCGAGGTGGCCAATCTTTTGAAGTAGCAAAATATTCGCAGTAGCCATAATTTTAAAATTTTTTCATAATTAAAAGGGAACATCATCATCAAGGACATTATCAGCCGCTGACACGGCTATCCCTTCATTTCTTTTCAGGGAAATAGGTGTTGAGTTTGGAGCTGTATAGCTCATATCACTAGGCTCATCGTCGAAACGAGCACTACCGATGAACTGAAAATTTTCCAAAACAATACACAACTTACTCCGTTTTTCTCCGCTCGACGTTTCCCACTGATCAAGGCGTAAACGACCTTCGATGAAAATCGGACGTCCCTTTGTAAAATAGCGACCGATTAATTCCGCCTGCTTACCGAAAGCATCAACGTCGACGAAAACGGTTTCCTCACGAGTTTCGCCATCATTGCCTTTCGATATCCGCGAGGTCGCGATACCTAATTTGCAAATCGCTAACCCGCTATTCGTCGTACGCATTTCCGGGTCGCGAGTCAAGTTGCCCAGGATAATAACTTTATTAAAGGAAGACATTATCTGCTTTCGATCAATATTCGATTAACCGTCGAGTCAAGGCTAAATTTTGAACGAATAACTTCCGGAGCGGTCGTTGGTGCTTCGAAAGCAATCTGTAAATAAATTCCATTCGGAAATTTCCGATCCGTAACGCGTTGAAATCTGAGTTGTCCCTTATTAATAATTTCGCCGACGTTTGCGCCTGCTTCCGTAATTTTAGCTTTGATGTCGCCTATTAAATTTTCCATAGAATCCTGATAATTCCTCGTGTCAAGGATCATAGTTGCTCGGTATGATTTTGTGTACATATTCGCCTGTTAACTATATTCATGGCGCTTGAAACTCCTTTGTCAAGCAGTAGTTTCAAATTGTCGCCGATGGTTGGCATTTTTTTAGTCAAAATTTCGACCTCTTCCGCGGAAAATTTACTTAAAACATGGTCTGCCAAATCCATTTCGGGATATCGTTTTCTACCGATACCGATGCGGAAGCGAATAAATCCCGGCCCAATTTTTTCCAGAATACTTTTAATGCCGTTATGTCCGGCAGTACCTACCCGTTCCGTAATTTTTGTAGTTCCGACGTCCAAGGAGATGTCGTCACATATCACGACCACTTCGCTGCTAGGAATTTTATAGAAGGAACAAATTTTGGCAATCGGTATACCTGATAAATTCATGAAGGTATCGGGTTTAACGAGCAGTAAAAGGCCATCCGTCTGAGGAATTTTAATGGCAAGTGCGGACATTATCTTTTCCTGTTTCCAGGTGGTATATCCCAATATTTTGGCGAAGTAATCGATGGCCACAAAACCGATATTATGGCGTGTATTTTCGTACAACGTACCGCGATTACCTAGGCCAACGATGATTTTGAAAAACATAGACTGCAACTTTTGTAAGACAAATAAATTTTTATTTCATTGCAAATTGCTAGTATTTCCGGTGGCGAGAAATTTCATTTGATTGGGTTATTGGTACATATTTTTTTTTTTTTTTTTTTGCATTTTTTACTTGCCACGATATTATTTTTCATTAATTTCGGAATTAAATTAAACGAAAGGAAAGTGATATGGATAGAGTAGGAGGTAGTGGTGGTTTACCACAGATACCAATTGATACTAGTAGGGCGCAGGAGGCACCGGCACCGAAGTTGGCCAGTCTTTTACAGCAAGATTCAGCGGTTAAGCATCAAGCGAGCGAGCAGTCGGATATTACACCGGGGGCGTTGGCGGCGAGAACGGCAGCGGTTAAGACGGCTAAGAGAGGCAATAGTCTTAAGGGAGGAATTAAAGCGGATACGGATCGGGGTGTTTTGCAGGGCTTTGCGGCGCGCCAGAAGAATGCGAAAACGATTGCTGCCAGAGTGTTGGCGTATGGGAGTGATGTGGAGAGCAGCATAAAGCGCGAAGGGGCACCTTTCAG
>JAIRLD010000086.1 GCA_031259665.1 Puniceicoccales bacterium
AGTCCATGACTCCTTGCGGGTTGTGGGGCGGAGCCCCACAACCTTTAAAACTAGAATAAAAGCTAGGCCGAAATGTTCTGAATAAGCGAAACCAACGGTAGAAATAAACCGATTACTACGGAGCCGACAAAACCCGCAAGAAAAATGACGAGTATCGGTTCTACCAGCGAAGTGATACGTATGATTACTTCGTCGAGCTGTTCCTCATAGGAAGCCGAAACTTTAGTCATCATTTCCCCCAGTTTACCTGATTCTTCGCCAACTTTTATGAGACCTTCTGCCATCACCGGTAAGACGCTGCGTCGTCGTAGCGATTCGGTCAGCGATAGCCCTTGCTGTACATCCTCGATAGTCAGCGATAAATTTGTCTTCATGAAATAATTCCCTACACTTTCACGGGCCATTTTTAGGGATTCCACAACGGAACAGCCACAAAGCATGAGGTCACCAAATGTCCGAGAAAATAAAACTACGCTCCACTTCGTAATGCAATCGCCAATGAGTGGAATTTTCAAAAGAATACTGTAAACCATTTTTTTTATCGGCGTAATCGTTTTAGCAGCAATAAAGAGCAAAATGAAGCCTCCGATTATTAAAAAAACTTCCAGAAGATGGGAAGAAATAAACCGGCTGCTTTGGACAATTAGGGTGGTCAATTTCGGCATTCCCTTTTCGCCAATTTGTTCGGTGATAACCTTTTCAAATTTCGGTACCACAAAGGTCGTCAACAGTAAAACGACGACCGATGAGACCACTAAAACCGTTGCCGGATAGAACATGGCCGAAGTTATTTTTTTCTTAATGTAAACTTTTTTTTCCATTAGGCTGGACATTTTAGAGAGTGTATCGGATAATTTCCCTACCGCTTCTCCAGCGCGAACCATTGCAATTTCGGACTCGTCGAATTTTACGGTGGACGACATGAGCGCTTCCGAAAAAGAATCACCGGCTTCGATTTTTGTAAATAAATCATGAACAAAAAACCAAATATTTTTATTACGGACCTCCTGTTCTTCGAGAATGGCTAGGGAGGATCGTAGATCCATTCCGGATTCCAATAGAATTGCCAATTGACGGACGACCTGTGCCTTTTTTTCGATTTTCAACTTTAATGATCCGGCCTGTTTTTTCTTATTAACGCTTTTTTCAGCAGCCTTTTCGTTGATTTTTGATTTTTTAGGCGTAAAACTATAGGATTTTTTATTTTGTTTTCCGATTTTTTTGGCAACAGAAATCATTTCCGGCCTTTTACCATAAACTACGGTAAAGTCGGCAGTTAGGTCTACAGAGTCCGTTTTCGATGCATTATTTTCTGGATGTATTCCGAGTGCGGACGGAAAAATATCTGCAGCCGAAGCTGGTGCGATCGATGCTAGGCCCGGGCCGGTAACGCCCGTTGGGCTGGAAGCAAATGTTCCGGACGAAATTACATTTTGATTGCCCGAGATCGTTCCCGGAGATGAATTCGACACGACGGATCCCGTACTCACCGATCCTGTATCAAAGTCGTCGCCAAATGAAAAATGACTTTCCTGGGAAGCGGCAGTAGACGGTGATCCGATAACCATTTGCTGTTCCGAATTATCGATGGGTTGGTTTTGCTCTATTGTCTTAGAAAGCCGGGTAAGTGCACGGAAATCGCTTTCCAAAACATCTTCATCTTCGAGCTCGTCCGGAATGGGATCCGGTTCCACTACATCATTTTTGAAAAAATTTTCCTGATATTTATCGACGGCGTTCTGAAAGGAATTGCGTAAGAATTGTCTAAGTTTCATGGCATACCTCCTTTGAATTTCGCCTTCCATTTGGCGATGTTTCGTATATTTTGTTTGATGGCAATATCGTCACTTTCGGCAATTTCTATGCCGATAACGTATTTAAAAATATTGTCCAATATTAGCATATTAACGATTTTATTATTTTCTTTAACAAATACAAGCGATATTATTGATCGATGACGTTTTAAAAGGAATTGCATGAAAATTCTCTAACTAAAATACCAAGGAGTTTGGACTCCTTGCAGGGTATGGGGCGGAGCCCCACAAACAAGCCTCCTTACGGGGTGTGGGGCAGAGCCCCAGAACTATTGGACTACTGTTTTAAAATTCCCGAACAAAAAGATTGTCAATGCTTCCAAAATCTGAAGCTCAGAAAATTTAGCGTGAAAGCGTTTATAAAATCGATCACTTTTTATCTTTTCGGTTACTTCGCCGCAGTATTTGGAGGTGTAAGTTCGGAACATTTCGACGGGGTGCGGATCGAAGTGGGTGGCGTACGGATTAGGGCCGACCATTTGAGCTTTGAAGATCCACTTGCACGCGTTTCTGGGAATGTTCGCATTACCGGGGAAAATTTTTATGGTCGGTGCAGAGACTTGACATATGACGTTCGCTCCAAGGACATTCATATCAATGGCATTGACATCGGCATCGATCGTGGATATGCGTCGGCCGAAGAGGCTTCTTTCACGCAGGAGCGAATTACATTGAAAGACGCAGATATTGGGATCAATGCAGAAATGGACGGTATGATTCCGCACATGAAGGCGAAACGTGTGATTTACGATCGGGCAAAGGAAAAAGGTATTGCCCAATCGGCTTATCTCAAAATAGGGAACATCCCGCTATTCATACCACCCATAACCGTTGGAGACTGGATCCGCTCGGTCGATATGCGATTGGATACGGGATACACTTCGAAGCTCGGGGGATATTTCCAAAGCGAAATGACTTATAATGTTTACGAAGATCTCCACCTGGGTGGATTATTCAATATATATACAAAGCGTGGCGTACTCATGGGACCCGTCGTGAAAATCGACAGCGAAGGAGAATCGATGACATCCCGTGTAAAATTGCGGACAGGATACATTGTTGACCGGGGAAAACGGGACGCGGATATCGATGGAACACCGATTGGGAAGAAGCGCTGGATAATCGATGGGAAACAGGTTCACCATTTTGGGCAAAACATCGACATTCTATCCGATTTTCTATGGGCAAGTGATGGGAAAATGGGAGAAAATTTTCATTTGGATTGGACGGAGGATTCCGACGTGCGCGATTCCTTCGGGGAGTTAGACTACCGCGGAGAAAACGATCTATGGACCATTTTCACGCGTGTGAAAATGAATCACTATCAGGATTTCTCGCAGCAAATCCCTTCCCTACGCTTCGAACGATTTCCGCAAGAGATCGGTGATTCTGGGCTCTACTATTTCGGGTACATCGATTTCACGCGACAGAAATTTACACGGGAGCATTCGACGATACCGGAGCAATGGGAAAAAATTGAACAGAATCGGATCGACAGCTATTGGGGGATCAATCGACCGATGGAACTAGCTAATGGTATTCATTTCACACCGCTAGTGGGAGGGAGATGGACGCGTTATTGTGGCGAATGCGATCGCTTTTTAGGGGAATTGGGATTGGATTGGGAGGCGAATTTTTATGCGCATTACCCCCAGTCAATCCCCTGGCTCAAGGCGAAGGAATGGAAACACATTGTGCGTCCAATCGTGCAATACCGTTACCAGCCGAAGCTGGGAAAAAGGCGATCCCATAGGGCGATTGAGACAAAAAAAAAGGATAGTTTTTTACCGATACTGGACCTATCCGAAATGCGTTATGTGGACGATTTGGAAGAGCAGAATATTTTGCGATTAGGACTGGAGAATGATTACTTCGCAAAGGGAGAAAACGGGAAGATTCGTAAAATTGCCACCTTCGATGTTTACCAGGATCTGCGTTTTAAACGGAATATTAACGCCGAACATGGGCAGGAAAAAACATTTTCTGATCTCTATCTATTGTCCGAGTTGAATCCTCGCCGCTGGCTCAATTTACGCCTCTATACCCGTTTAAATTGGGAACATTTTTCCTTGGAAGAGACGAATGGTGAAATAAATTTTTCGAGCGGGGATCTATGGGAATTGGGTTTCAGGGCAAAGATTTTAAGGCATCGCGTAGCCCAATTTGGTATCCATTTTTGTTTCCGATTTAATGCGATTTCGCAACTCAATTTCGAGACGCAGATCGATGGGAGAAGTGGTAAATTTTTAGCACTGGAGATCGCCTACGAAACGCGTTGGAGTAGCGTTTGGGATGTGAAATTTTTCTGTAAAATCAAAAACCATTCCAGCCGGGAAGGCCGTCTCCAACCGGGTTTTTTAATTAACCTCTTGCAATGGTAATGGGACCCAATTTATGGTTTCTGACGGGGTGTACGGCGATTGGGAAAACAACCCTATCCCTAGCGTTAGCGCGCTTCCTCGATGCCGAAATCTTGTCCTGTGATTCGATACAAGTCTACCGCGGTGCTCATATCGGTTCGGCAAAAATTAAGCCCGAAGAAATGGCCGATGTTCCGCACCACGGCTTAGACCTATGCGCTCCGAATGAAACTTTCAATATCGGCCGATATGTGGAATATGCCCAATCGATCATCGGCCAAGTACAAGAAAAAAATAAGGCACTGCTTATCGTCGGTGGAGCAGGGTTTTACCTAAAGTCCTTTTTTGCGAATGCGATCGACGACATCGTTGTCCCCGAAAGCGTCCGTCAGGAAGCGCAATCACTTCACGAAAATTTCGGCCTCATCGCATTGCAACGGGAAATTGAACGCTACGGTCCCGTCGATCTGAATCCCTCCGATTGGCATAATCCATACCGCCTAGTCAATATCTTGGCTAAACAAAGGGTAACCGGTCAATCCCAGATCGAATTAAAACAAAATTTTTTAAAAAATAACTGTCCCTTCGACAATTTTTCTCGAAAAGTTATCCTTCTGGAACGTTATCCGAAATCGTTGGATACCAGAATTCGGACACGTGTGGAGGAAATGTTCCGGTCGGGATTAGTGGAAGAGGTGCGGCAACTCGGCGAAATGTGTCCGCCGTTAGCCCACGCAATCGGTTACCGCGAAGTGAAAAAATATATCGATAGTACCGAAAAAACAGCGGAAGCAGTACTCAAGGAGTCGATCGTTAGGGCGACACACCAACTGGTCAAAAAACAGCGGACATGGTTCCGACGACAAATTCCCATTGACTATCGCATCAACCTGGACGAATATACTTTCAAGGAAAGTTTTGACTTCATTGTTAATTTTTGTAGGAACAATAGGATATGAACCTTAAAATCGCAGAATTTTTAGTCGGTCTTGTTTTGATATGCTGCGGTAGTTCGCTTGTCTTTCATACGAAATCTTGTGAACACCTGCTGCGGAAATTTCTCCGTTCGGAAATCGCGTCTACAATAATATTCTCCCTAGGCGGAATCTGGTTTCTTGGCCACGTCTTGACACTCGGCGAATCGGACTTCGGCGAGTATAAATATCTGTTTTTTTTCTTCTTTTTAACGGTTATTTCGATCGCATTGGTAAAAATTCGCGACTTTTTATCGGTACGCGGTACGGCCGTTTTAACCCTTCTAACCGCCAACGAATTGCTCAAAGCGGCCTATATGGAACCCTATGCCTCACGACTCATCCTGGTTACCCTCGTCTATGCCATGATTATCGCCGGCATGATCTTCGGCGGCTGGCCCTACAAGGGACGCGACTTCGTCGATTTTTTGTTCGCTCACCCAACACGCCCCGATCTATTCGGTTTGCTAACAACCTCCTACGGTATCCTTACCCTAACAACTATATTTTGGTAACTTAAATCATGGAAACAGATTGGTTCGACGTTAAGTCAAAATTAGGTACCATTTTCTATGAATTATCCCAGGAAATTGATGGATTTACCAAAGATTTCGAAGCGGAAGTGCGCATCGCAGATCCCCGTTTCGGCGATTTCCAGGTAAATGGTATACTCGGCTTTGCTAAAAAAAATAAAAAAAATCCCCGCGAACTCGGTGCAAAACTCCTCGCAAAGGCACAGCAATCTAAAAACCTAGTAAACTGCTCCCTCGAATTATCAGGTCCCGGATTTATCAATATCCGTCTGATCCCCGACTTCCTCCAACGGTGGGTCCATACCTTCCATAACCAATGCGATTTTAAACACCGGTTTGCCGGAAAAACGATCGTCGTCGATTACTCCTCTCCCAATACCGCTAAACAAATGCACGTGGGTCACCTGCGCTCAATGATCATCGGCGAATCTATCCAACGCCTCCTGAAATACTGCGGAGCAAACGTAATCCGCGATAACCACCTCGGTGATTGGGGAACTCAATTCGGTATCCTCATCATGGCCGTGAAACGAGCCCAAATTGATGTCTCTACCCTGGATCCCGAAAAAGCACTCGACGAATTCGAACGGCTCTACCGCAATGGTGTCGCCCTCACTAAACAAAATGAATCGTTTTCAGCCGAAGCCCGACGACAACTCGTCGCGCTGCAAAAAGGCGATCCAGAAAATTTACATGTCTGGGCAACGATTAACGAAGTCTCCTACCGCGCATTCGACGAAATTTATAAACAAATGGACGTAACCTTCGACTACGTCTTCGGAGAATCATTCTACCGCGATCAAATCGACCACGTCTGTAAAGACCTGGAAGACCTAAAAATCGCCGAGGAAAATCAAGGAGCTCTCGTCGTATTCCACCGGGATCATGACCGCTTCAAAGATCAACCCTTTCTCATCCGAAAATCCGATGGCGCATCCAATTATGGCACCACAGACCTCGCAACCGTCCTCTATCGTGTGGAAAATTTTCATGCCGATACCATGATCTACGTAACCGATGGACGCCAACAGGATCATTTCCAACAACTATTCCTAACCGTCAAACGCTGGTTTTCTGCAAAAAATATCCCACTGCCCCAGCTAAAACACGTCTGGTTCGGTACCGTCCTCGGCGAAGATGGACACGCCATTAAAACCCGCTCCGGTGAATCGATCAAGCTCAAACAACTCATCGACGAAGGTATCGCCCGAGCACTGGCCATCGTAAAGGAAAAAAATCCAAACCTGTCAGCCACAGAACAAAACGAAATCGCTCGCATCGTCGGTACCAGTGCCATTAAATACGCAGATCTATCGCAAAATCGTACGAATAACTACGTTTTCTCATGGGATAAAATGCTCTCCTTTGACGGCAATACGGCTCCCTATCTGTTGTACGCAGTGGCGCGTATCCACACACTGCTCCGACGGCTAGAAATTCCATCCAACGAAAAACGTGAACCAAAATCAATGGCAACCTTTTCGACCCAAGAAGAATTGACCCTCGCCCGTAAACTCATCGATTTCCCAAGTACCATTGCCCAAGTTCTAGATGACCTCAGACCACACTACCTGTGTACCTACCTGTTCGAATTGGCCAGTGAGTTCTCCGCATTCTATAACGCAAACCGAATCATTGGCGAAACAACGGATATCTTCGAAAAACGTCTCCTCCTCTGCCAATTTACCCTTTATGTCCTGGAAACGGGACTGTACCTCCTAGGCATTCCAAAACTAGAACAAATGTAACCTAAAAGGGGAAATCCATAAGAGGGAGAATCTTTCCCCCTTAAACCCCCCGCCAGGGGATCCATCCCCTGGACCTGGGATTGCGGTTT
>JAIRLD010000113.1 GCA_031259665.1 Puniceicoccales bacterium
GCAATGGATATCTACCAAAAAATCACCCCCCCAAGGGGCCAACACGGCTTCCATTGGCTACACCGATACAGCCTCGCAATGGATATCCACCAAAAAATCAACCCCCCAAGGGGCCAGCACGGCTGCCATCGGATGCACCGAGACAGCCTCGCAATGGATATCCACCAAAAAATCAACCCCCCCAGGGGCCCGCACGGCTTTCATTGGTTTCACCGTTACAGCCTCGCAATGGATATCCACCAAAAAATCAACCCCCCAAGGGGCCCGCACGGCTTTCATTGGCTGCACCGGCACAACAAAGCCAAAAAACATCGCGTCCCAGAAATCTCGTTTCTCCCATTGGATTGCGCAATAAAGAAGGCATTTGCTTTGCAATTGCCTCAGCACAAATGCTATACGCTATTCCCGAACTCCATGAGATCCTATCGGCAAACGTACATAATGTGGATAAGACTTTCTGTGGATGCCGTTTATTGGAATTATTTCAAGCTATGAGCGCTAGCGATAAAGAGAAAGCGGACACAATTTTAAAGGAATTTTTAGCGAATTCGGGATGTATTCTAGGGAAGGGATGGGATACCCGCGCCTTTACGGAAAATATTCTCGCCTACCTAATGCGAGAAGAACCAAAAGTGACACAACTTTTTCAAATAGGGATCAATGCCACTAGTCGGCCCATTCTAGATCCATTCACCCCCGAACAACGTTTACTGATAATGAATTCTAGAATACCCCAGATTCGCCATGAGTACGAAGAAATGACTTTGCTTAGATTAGAGAAAGGTGCTTCCATGCAAGAGAGAATACGGAATTGGTTTCACACAACGCATAGAAAGTATTATATTGTCGATGGTAGACTGAACGTATCTTATTCGAAAGTCAGAGAAATAGAAACGCTTCCTCTCTATCTCCTTATAGGGACTTATCAAACCACTTCAAATGATGTCCCGGAGATATTAGACTTGAGCCCATATACCCAGGACAATCAACCCTCCAAATATGAACTTATCGGCTTTCTATCGCACACAACAGCACATGCGATTGCGTACATTAAAAACGAAGCAAATTGGGTGGAGTTCGATAACCAAAAAAAACAGTCAATTCATTCTCTCCGAAATATTAGAGGTAGGGGGATAATATTTTTGTATAAAAGGCAAAACGAAGATGTCTAAAAACATCGGTTAGTTTCATTGGCGAATTTCGAAACACTCGAGCTACCCAAAGGGAACGAGAAAAAAATATTAAGCAAACGCGAAAGGAAAAGCGCTACGAACTCCGTAGCGCCCCAAGGTTACAAAAGGAATACACTTAACCGATATCTATGAGACGCAACAAAAATCAAAACGTTCAATTTTTTTCTTCAAAATAATGCGTAAATTACAGGCGGTAAAATTTTCGAATAAATTTTGATTTACTGTAATAAAAAAAGCTTAACAAATCGATTCTACTGAAAGATAAATTGTGAATTAATCATGAATATGTATAAGATTTCAAAAGATGGGGTTGTTTTATTGGGTTCGATTTCCTTGTATCATACGTTCGTTTCAGTCAAGCTACAGGAAGATATTATCCATATTATGCCTGACGGAAAATGGAATCATTTTCTGCGACAGGAAAAAGCACAGGTTCCCTCCCGCAATGGTCTCATGTTCGCCCATGGGCAATCTCTCAACAAATACCCACTAAGAAATCAATCCGCGAATAGGCTGACACGGCCAACCATACCGGTTGTACCCTGGCAGTCCATCAACAAATACCCACTAAAAAATCAATCCGCAAATAGGTCGACATGGCCGTCATCGTCCGTTGCCCAGGCACAACAAGGCCAAAAGAGATCGCATTCCCTAAATCTTGTCTCTCCCATTGGGTTATTCAATAAAGAAGGCATTTGCTTTGCAATTGCCTCAGCGCAAATATTATATGCTATTCCTGAACTCCATATGGAACAATCGTCAATCGCATACAACGGAGATAGGACCTCTTGTGAATATCGCTTATTTGAATTACTTCAAGCCATGAAGGATAGCAATAAAAAGGAAGCGGATAAAGTTTTAAAGGAATTTTTAGCAAATTCGGGATGTATTCTGGGAGAAGGATGGGATTTTCTCCTTTTTATGGAAAATATTCTCGCCTACCTAATGAGAGAAAACCCAGAAGTGACACAACTTTTCCAAATGGGGATCAGTGCTACTAGTCGGCCCATTCTAGATTCATTCAATCCCGAAAAACATTCGCGAATAATTTCTTCTGGCATACCCAAGACTCGCCATGAGCACGTAGAAACAACTTTGCTTAGATTACCGAAAGATATTTCCACTCAAGAGGGAATACAAAATTGGTTTCACGCAATAGATAACAAATATTACATTGTCGCTAATAAATATCAAGTATTTTATTTGAAAGATAAAAAGATAGAAACTCTTCCCCCTATCTCTTTGTGGAGACTTTCGGAATTCCTCTAGATGGTATCCTAGAAGAATTAGACTTAAGCTCCTATACCCGGAACAATCAACCCGCCAATTATAAGCTTATTGGCTTTTTATCGCATATAGAAAACTCGAGAGGAGAACATGTGATTGCGTATATCAAAGATGGAACAAATTGGATAAAATTTGATAACCCCAAAAAACAGCAAATTCCTTCCCTTCAGGACATTGAAGGCAAGGGAGTGGCATTTTTGTACCGAAGGCTATAAAAATAGAGATGCCTGAATCTAAAAACATTGGTTAGTTTTATAAAAAAACAGCCCCGCGGCGCAGCCGCGGGGGCTTCAAAAAAGTGCAGCCCTCGTCGCGAAGCGACGAGGGCTGGTTTTTAATTCTGCGGTTTGATCCAGTGGCACCGCCACTGGATCAAACCGCAACCCCCAGGATTAAGGGATGGATCCCTTGGTCCTGGGTTGCAAGGGGAAAAATTCCCCTTGCTTGCTCAAATTTCAATTACAGAAAGACCGTTTCGTGTTGACGTGCATTTGTAGAGACGAGGTCTATATTAACAAGCGCAATACATAGTAGTGAAAGTAGAAAAGATTGAATAAGTGCGCTAGAATTGAAATCAAAATCAAAAAGTGTAAATAAAAGATTTTGAATAAGAAGGGTTAAGAAAGCGGAAAACTTATCGATATCGGTAAGATGTGCCCCATAAAACATGGTAATTGCCGTAAATGAAAGTTGAAAAAATGTTAAATAATAAAAACAAAAATAGAATACAAATCCAATGCTAAATAGCCCTAGCCCTATATGGAAATTGAAATATTTTTTCGCAAAAATCAACCAGAAAAATGGAAAAACGATAACCGATAATCCATATTGAATAAGCAATTTATTGGCTAAAAATTCCAGGAAAAATAAGAACAAAAATCGAAAAACGGTTCTCCTCTTGGTATCATAGGGTAATTGATGGAACTGTTTTTTATAAATCATAGGGGATGATGATGAGTATTTCCCGTAGATTATGGGTAATTTCCGGAAGATCGATCGTTGCCTGTAAAAACACTCCATCCGCTTGTTCCTGTAGCTTAACAATATTCCCTAGGGGTACATTGAAATCTGTGTTAGCCAACGATGCTGCGAAAATTTTCGCTCCATTCCGTAGACTTTCTCGAACACCTGTGGGAACATTTTTCACAATCCCAGAGGCCTTGAACGCGAGTTTACCTATATTGTTTTTTTGTAAACTGCTTCCGCCGCCATTAAAAACTAGTGGTACCTCAAAATTTTCGAATTGAATCGCTAGACGAAATTTGGGGCTCGATGTCAATGCAACCACCGAAAACTGATCCGAAACTTCTACGACTTTTCCAACGATATGATCCCGCGCAATTACTAACGCATTCACTTTGACGCCTCTTTTACTCCCTCCGTTTACAACGATCGATTCAAACCATGCGGAAGTTTCTCGCTTAATTACTCGTGCGTAGACTTTTTGATATGGAGTTTTTTTCCCAATTTGCAGTAATTCTTCGAGATTTTCTAGTCGCTCCCTTAAACCTTGATCCTTTTGTGATTGTAATTTTAATGTTAAATTCTCATTGATCAATTCCTTACAAATTTCAATCAAACTTTCCCGCGACTCCGTTCGCAGTAAAATTTCATTGACCTCTTGCCCAATCCTAGAATCAACTGCTAAAAACGGAACCGCAATTGATTGTAAAAACAACTTCGGATCAAAGGACTTTTTTTGAAAAAACAGGACGGCGATCAATACGATAAAACAACGGAAAAAGACTTTCGAAATCGTTGCCAAAGCATCTTAGTCTTCGGATAGCCACAGGCCTAAATCTTGCAAAACGGTTCCTGTCCCATTCGCTACCGCAAAAAGTGGGTCATCCGCAACAATAACCGGTAATCCCGTCGATTCGCTAATCGCCCGATCGAGTTTCCGTATCATTGACCCACCACCCGCAAGTATAATACCGCGGTCAACGAGATCCGATGACAATTCCGGTGGACATTTTTCCAAAGCGATTTTAATCACCTCCACAATTCCGGAAACCGCTTCTCGTAACGCTTCGCGAATCTCTACGGAAGAAATTTTAATCGTCCGTGGCAAACCGATAATCGCATCACGCCCCTTAATCGCCATTTCCAATTCATTTTCCAATTTAGCCGCTGACCCTATACGAATTTTAATCTCCTCCGCCGTCCGTTCCCCTATGATTAAATTGTACATTTTTTTGATGTAGGCGATGATCGAATTGTCAATCGCATCCCCACCAATGCGAATACTTTGCGAAAAAACAACACCGTTTAATGATAAAATCGCAACCTCCGTCGTTCCACCACCGATGTCGACAATCATACTCGCCGCCGGTTCGTCAATCGGTAACCCTACTCCAATTGCCGCCGCCATCGGTTCCTGCAACAATAATACATCGCGCGCACCCGCGTGAATCGCTGACTCCTTGACCGCTCGCCGCTCCACCTCCGTAATCCCGGAAGGAACTGCGATGACAACCCGTGGCGGAATAAACTTCATCGTCCGCGAAGCTTTGTTTATAAAATAGCGTAGCATCGCTTCCGTAATTTCAAAATCCGCAATGACACCGTCTTTCATCGGACGTATGGCCATAATATTCGCTGGCGTACGTCCTAACATTTTCTTCGCTTCTAGACCAACTGCCCGTACCTTTTTCGAATTCGTGTAAATTGCTACAACACTGGGTTCGTTCATGATGATACCGCGATCCTTCGCAAAAACGAGCGTATTGGCCGTCCCCAGATCAATGCCAATATCGTGTGACAAAAACCCGAGCGTTTTCCCTATGGAATTCTTTAATTGTATACCAACTTTCATACCTTGAAGAAGAACTCTCCATACTATGAAAAAATTTCCTCTGCCTTGCAAGTGGAATTCTTTCCCTTGCAACCCCTGACCAGGGAATACCATTCCTTGGTCAGGGGGTTGCGGTTTGATCCAGTGGCTTCGCCACTGGATCAAACCGCAGAATTCAAAAAAGAAAAAAACTTGACCTTGCGCCGAGCTCGGCGCATTCTGCGCCGGGCTCGGCCGCAAAAGGAGGTCAAGGAGTCTAGGACTCCTTGCGGGGTATGGGGCGGAGCTCCATAAACAAACCGAAGCTCCATTGATTTAGAGACAGGAATAGCTAATACCGATTGCATCGTGAGGATCGACTACGGTGATATCAAATTTTTGGAAGATATCTTTACCGAAAAGTGCTTCTAAAAGCCGCGAATCGTTACAATCGCGGCTCAAGTGTGCCAAAAAAATTTTTTGCCATTCCGCGTCCGCCGCATTTGCGACCAAATCGAATGCGGATTCGTTGGACAAATGGCCGTAGCGGCCGCGAATCCGATTTTTAATTGCCGGTGGACGTTTTTCATCATTTTCCAACATAATATTGTCATAATTTGCCTCGAGAACAAGGATGTCCGACTTTTTTATGCGTTCGCGAATATTTTGCGGAACATATCCGAGATCGGTCATCCAGCACAGACTTTTGCCACCGTCGCAGCTGCGAAAGATATAGCCTACGGGTTCGATAGCATCGTGAGGAATGGAAAAAGTTTCGATTTCGAATCCCTGATAGTGAACGATCTCGCCGGTTATAAAATGGTTCCAGGAAAATGATTTGCCGAATTTATTGTCGATTGCCGCCGCCGTTGCCTGGTTTGCAAAGCATTGAAAATGCGTATATTTTGCCAAGCCGCGAAAGCCTTGGGAATGATCCAGATGCTCGTGTGTTACAAAAATTGCTCCGATATCCTGGATTGTAATTCCGAATGCCGGTAAACACTTTACAATTTGTCGACCCGTTAGACCGACGTCGATTAAAAAATTCCCCGTTGTCGACTTTACCAACAGACAATTGCCCTGGCTACTACTCCCTAAAAAGTGACAACTTGCAATCACTCCCACAGCTATAAAAGCCGACAAAATAAATCAATCAAATTTTGCCGCCATCTTCCGATAATTTTCTGCGACCGCTGACCAATCGACAATTTTCCAAAATGATTCGAAATAGTCAGCCTTGCGGTTTTTATATGCCAGGTAATAGGCGTGTTCCCAGAGATCAAGCGTAAAAATAGGGAGTCCAAAGGTTTTTTTCGTTCGATTTTCTGCCATCTGTGGATGGTCATGGTTTAGGGTCGTCGAAATAAAAAGTTCTTTCAAATTTTTTTCAGAAATATTGAGCCAAGCCCAACCGCTTCCCAAATGACCCATCGCCGCAAGTGTAAATCTTTCTTTGAATTCAGACAGTGATCCGAAGGCATTGTGAATTACTTTTTCCAAATCTTCGGGGAGATATTCATTATTTTTTCATAGGGTTTTAAAATATCCCAAAAGAAAGTGTGGTTCGCATGACCACCCGCATTGAAGCGGACCGCGTCGCGATGAGGTTCTGGAATTCGGGAATAGTGACCATCGGCAATAAAATTGTCGATATTTTCCGGAGCCGAATAGTCTAATTTTTGTAACAATTCATTTAATTTATTAACATATGCGGCATGGTGTTTCCCGTGGTGCAACGCTAGCATCTCCGCCGTAAACACCGGTTCCAGCGCCTCGTAGGCATATTTCAATGGAGGTAGATCATATCGCATGGCTAAATCTAAAATGCGTCGTCCCCAAAAGTCAATTAAAATAAATTAAGATAAATAACTTGACATATTTCAAACGATAAAAAGAATTAATAGGGAGTTAGAATAGTGATGCGAAAAAATGTAAAAATTAAAAAAATACTAAAACGTATTGCGCTTGGAGGTATTCTGTGGAGCGTAGCGAGTGCGATTTACGGGGCAAACGCCTCCATTTGATCAATGATTTAAATAAAAAATTTAGAGAAAGCAGAAATAAAAGTTTTATTTTTGCAGTTTTTTATTCAACTCGGCTCGAATCTTAGCCTCCAGCTGATCGAGTTCGTTTTGTTCCAAGTTACCTTGACTAATTGTCGCTTTTAGAGCTTCCTTGGCTAAAGTTTTTGCATTTTCTGCCGTTGTCGCTGATCCTAGGCCGTAGATGTCAACGGCCTCTTCGACCACCAATATGGCCCAATCGTTCTCTAGTTTCAAAATTCCGGACGACGTTGCGATCGTTTCCATTTGTCCATGAGGCAATTTCAGATGTGTACTACCCACCTCTAAAAGTGCAACGATCGGACGGTGCTCCGGCAATATTTCCATTTCGCCCAGTGTAGACTCGACCACCAATGACGTAACTTCCTTGGAACATATTACCCGGTGCGGCGTTATAATTTCTACAAAAAGTGCCATGCTATTTCTTTGTTCCAATGACTTCGTCGATTCCACCCTTCATGTAAAAATCATTCTCGGAAATGTGATCCAATTCGCCATCTAAAATCATCGCAAATCCGCGAACGGTCTCCTTAGCCGAAACATACTTGCCTTCTATCCCTGTAAATGCTTCCGCCGTATGGAAGGGCTGCGATAAAAATTTCTGAATCTTTCGCGCACGCGTCACCGTCAGTTTATCCTCATCCGACAGCTCGTCCATACCGAGAATGGCAATGATATCCTGTAATTCTTTGTATTTTTGTAAAACCGCCTGGACCCCTCGCGCCACATCGAAATGCTCCTGACCCACAATTTTCGGATCGAGCGCCTTCGACGTCGATGCCAAAGGGTCAACCGCCGGAAATAATGCCAACGCCGCAATCTTTCGGTCCAAAACGAGGGTCGAATCCAAATGGGCAAACGTATTCGCCGGTGCCGGATCCGTTAGGTCATCCGCAGGAATATATACCGCCTGAAAGGACGTAATGGAACCGTTTTTCGTCGACGTAATGCGCTCCTGCAATTGCCCCATCTCCTGGCTGAGCGTCGGCTGATAACCTACCGCCGATGGCGATCGCCCCAGTAATGCCGAAACTTCTGAACCCGCCTGTGAAAATCGGAAAATGTTGTCGATAAATAGGAGTACGTCCTGATGGTGCTCATCGCGGAAATATTCCGCAATGGTTAGGCCCGTTAACCCGACGCGCATTCGCGCTCCCGGGGGCTCATTCATCTGTCCAAAAACGAGCGTTACCTTTGATTTTTCCGGCTCCTCCTCGTTGATGACACCCGATCCGGCCATCTCGTGAAATAAATCGTTGCCCTCCCGGGAACGCTCGCCGACACCGGCAAATACCGAAAATCCACCGTGACCAATGGCAATGTTATTGATGAGCTCCGTGATGACTACTGTCTTACCAACCCCCGCACCACCAAAGGCTCCAATCTTGCCTCCCTTCACAAAGGGACAAATCAAGTCGATGACCTTAATCCCCGTCTCTAAAATTTCGGAATTGATGTCCTGATCCAATAGGGTGGGTGCAGGACGGTGAATGGGTAACTTTTTTTCGCATCGTACTTCTCCGCGACCATCGATCGGATTTCCCGTTACATTTAAAATTCGACCCAATACACCATCGCCCACCGGAACGGTAATCGTCTCTCCCGTATCCCATACCGCTATTCCACGACGTAGGCCATCCGTTGCTGACATCGCAACGGTACGTACGACACCGTCACCGACGTGTTGCTGAACCTCTAAAATGATTTGTTTCTGTCCCTCTTGCGGTACCTCTAGGGCATTGTAAATGCTCGGAATTCGATCGCGCTCGAATTGCACGTCTACCACGGCCCCCATGACTTGTATAATCTTTCCTGCATTTTCCATAAGCCTCTAACTACCCTCCGTTATCGATGTGGCAAGTTCCATGATCTCATTCGTAATCGCGTATTGCCGCGCCTTATTGTACTCCAATTTCAATTCCTGTGAAAGCGATTCCGCATTATCGGTCGCGTTCTTCATCGCTACCATCCGCGCACTGTGCTCCGACGCCTTCGCTTCCAATAGCACCTGATGTAAATTATACTTGAGAAAAATTCTCGCAATATGATCGATAATTTGTAGAATATCCGGCTCAAAAAGTAACCCCCGGGTATCCCGTTGAAAATGTTTCGGTTCGAGATTCGCCGATCTTAACATCTGATTGAAAACATCGTGAAATCCTTCCATGGGTAACATTCGCTGTAAGAAAGGTGCATAGGTCAAAGTATTAATAAATTTCTGGTATAAAACCTCCACGCTATCGATTTCTCCCTCCAAATATAACTTGGAAATAAGATCGCAAATCCCCAGAACCTCGTGGTACTGCACCCGATCGTTGATCGAAAAACTGGCCAATAACGGACGTTTCGTACGGCTTAAAAACTGCATCGCCTTGCGCCCAACCGATATGAAATACGCCTCCTCCTTTGGAATGGATTTGAAAAGTACATTATTCAATACGCCACATAACCCCTTATCCGTCCCAACAACGATAACGCAACGTTTCTTCACTTCGCGGGGAATAAAAAAAGGATGCCCATTTTTCTGAATCTTTTTCTCCGAAAGACAACAAATAATCTCCGACAAATGTAACAAATAAGGGCGACTGCTCACCGCAAAATCTTGAGCTCGTCTCATCTTCGAAGCCGCAACAAGTTGCATCGCCTGCGTAATCTTCGATACACTGTCGACCGCTCGTATCCGATTCTTAACTTCTTTTACCCCTTTCATACACCCTGTACTCCACTTTCCGCCCTGTAATGTAAAAGTTACGGTGCGAGAGTCAACTCCGATTCCTTTAATTTTTCGATGGCCTGTTTAGGCCCCGTCAAAATTAAAATATCATCCTTCTCCAAAAGCATTAATGGATTCGGCGCGGTAATCTTTTCGCCACATCGCTGAATACCTGCGATATTAACTCCAAAACGACTACGAATCTCCGTTTCTGCAATCGTTTTCCCAAAAAATGTACTCGTCGGCGTGATGCAGTAATTATCGATGGCAAATTCCATACGGCTCGCCCGAACGGCCTCGTTGACCTCTTCACTCAAAAGTTTCATCGCCGCTTCAATTTGCTCCGCCTCTCCCATCAACAGTAAATGATCATCGGGGAATAGAATGGCGTCCGGCGAAGGTGAGTAGCAGGTGTAGCCACTCCGCGAAACGGCTGCAATCGTTGTTCCCGTATTTTCACGAATTTTTAATCCCGAAATCTTCTTGCCCACGTAGGCGCTATTCTTCGGCAAACGGTAGTTTCTAATCTGCACGGACCAGGGATACTTTTCCTTTACTTTTTGTAAAATCGTGCTGCGATATTCATCTTCTTTCTCGTGAACTTCGGCGATAAACGTCTCCCGAAACATCCGTTCAAAACGATTGTTTGACTTCAATAAATCACGCCAGAAAAATATCCCCTGTAATCCCGATAGCAAAACGAAGACCGTCAATGGATAACCCGTCGGAATGTAATTCGAAGAGACGGATACAAAAATAACCCCGAAAAATAATAGAACAATTCCTAAAACGGTATGGCGCATGACCTGAATGCTGCGATTATCCTGCCTGCCGACATGGTCAATGGAAGCAAAAATTTTGTCCCAAATTAAACTAATAATGGCATCGATATTCCGTACCACTCCCGCAAAAATAGGCATAACAATAAAAGCGGCGACACCCCATACGACGATGAGCGACAACATTTCACGACCCGTCGTAAATGAAAATGTATCGCCGCCGACTAAACTCGACAGGTAAGACGATAGGCCCATTAGACCCACAACGAGCAGAAAATACCAAATGAGGCGCAATAGAAACCCCTTTGCCTCCCGTAGGAGCGTCATTTTTTCCACCTCCATCTTAGCGACCTGGAGAAAATTTAAATAAAACTGCCCCATGTTGCAAACCGCTTTGGGTGCAATCTTCGTCAATATCCCATAAAACGGCTCAATGTATTTCCGGAGCAGCGAACCTAAAACAATCTTGAAAACCGAAACTCCAACCGCTAGCGTCATCAGCGAAGGATCCGTTACACCTAACGAATTGCCCAACGCGGCAATGACGAAACTGAATTCTCCGATCTGTGCCTTGTAAATCGCAGTGTAAAAGGAGGTCTTCGATTCCTCCCCCGAAAGAAATAACCCAAACCAACAAACGAAAATTTGTGCCACCGTTACCACTAAACTAATCACCACTATCGCTAGCCAATGTTCCGAAATTTTTACGGGATCGATCAACATCCCAATCGTAACAAAAAATACCGCACAAAAAATATTCCGTAACGGCTCCGTCACCTCATTAATTTTATGGGCAATAATCGACTGGGATAAAACCGATCCCGCTAGAAATGCACCCAACTCCGCCGAAAAATGCATCTTATCCGCAATTTCTCCCAAAAATAATGCAAAGCCAACGGCAACTAAAACCAGCAGTTCCGTGGACCCCATTTTTTGTAACCAGAAGGCAATCTTCGCTCCAGAAAATCGTCCCAATACAAAAACCATCACCACAAAAACCCCTACCAAAAAGGTAACCTGCCAAACCTCCTTCCATTCAAAAAATCCACTCGCCGAAATACCGGAAAGAACGATGAGTAACAATATCGCTACGAAATCCTCCATCACCAAAACACCAATCGCCAGCTGCGCAAAGTGCGTACTCAGGGCATTCTGTTCCTTCAGTACGGGGATCGTCATCATCGTCGAACTAATCGCCATGAGTGCCCCAAGAAATAAACCGTTCAGCCCCGACCAGCCTAGAAATTTCGCCGATAAAATCCCCACAAACATCATGACAACCGTCTGAAAAATAACCACCAATAACGATGGCCCCAAGGTCCGCCGTAACTTGTCGAGATCAAATTCAAGGCCAATGTAAAACATCAAAAAAATGACCCCCAAATCACCAAATTGATGCAAAATCTCATAGTTCTGTATGTACTGCGAAAAAAATAAATGGGGGCCAATGATCAGACCACTCAAAATATACCCCAGCAATAACGGCAATCGCAGGAAATGAAAAATAAAACCCGCTACCCCAGCTGTACCAATTAAAATTGCAAAATCGCGAATGAGTCCACCTTCCATAGATACATATATTAATGCCTTTACCTAAATCGTAAACAAAAGAAATTTCAAGATCTAATTTTATGGGGCTCCGGCTTGTTTATGGGGCTCCGCCCCATACCCCGCAAGGAGGCATAGCCTCCTTGACCTCCTTCGGCGGCCGGTCCTCGTCGCAGAATGCGACGAGGGCCGGCCGCAAGATCAAGAATAGACTACGCGAATGGCGAAATGAGATGGCTTGAATAAAAGGGGAAAGGGCTTAGGAGGATTAAATGAAAATTATTCCCCTAAGCTTGATTGGATTATCTGTCGAAGGGGATGACCTTTGCAAG
>JAIRLD010000018.1 GCA_031259665.1 Puniceicoccales bacterium
AGGAGTCTGCGATTCCTTGCGGGAGTCCAGAGGGCGGAGCCCTCTGGGCAGCTCAACTTAAGGGCTCCTCGCTTATTTTTTTATTTTTCCTTAACTTTTTCCATGCGCTCGATGCACACCTGATCATTTTTGCCGAGTCCGAGTTGTATGGTTGAACCTTCTTCTAACCCTCCCCGCAGAAATTCTTCCGCCAAAAAGTCCTCAACATATTTTTCAAGTGCCCGGCGTAAAGGCCGTGCTCCGTACTTTTGATCGTACCCTTTTTTAATTAGGAACTCGCGCACTGAATCGTTGAGCGTAATCGAAATTTTTTTAGCATTCATGCGCTGATCAATCTTCTCGAACTCAAGGTCAACAATCCGCAACAATTCGTCGTGGCCCAATTGTTTGAAGACGACGATATCGGTTAGGCGATTCATGAATTCTGGTTTAAAGGCAGATTTTGCTTCCTCCAAAACCTTCTCCTTAGCACGTTCGAAATCGGTTGTATCCCCCGTGGTAAATCCTAGGGTAACGTTTTTTTGGAGCAATTCTGCACCGACATTGGAAGTCATGACGAGAATGGTATTTTTGAAATCAATCTTTCGACCCACACTATCGGTGAGGTGACCATCTTCCATGACTTGAAGCAAGATTTGTAAAACATCGGGATGCGCCTTCTCAATTTCATCGAATAAAACTACGGAATACGGTTTACGGCGAATCGTTTCCGTCAGCTGTCCACCGTCCTCGTGACCAACGTAGCCCGGTGGTGAACCGATCAGCCGTGAAACGGCAAACTTTTCCATGTACTCGGACATATCGACCTGCACGAGCGCATCCGAATTGCCAAACATTTTTTCGGCTAAAACCTTCGCCAAATGCGTTTTACCCACACCCGTCGGTCCTAGAAAAAGAAAAGAACCGATTGGGCGTTTGGGATCCTTGAGATCCGCACGGGAACGCCGTAACGCCCGCGCAATAACCTCCGTCGCATCGTCTTGACCAATGATAGCACTCCTCAACTCTTCACCGATGCGGAGGAGGCGTTCACTTTCCGTCTGTTCGATGCGCGTTAGCGGAATTTTAGTCCAATCGGAAACAATCTTGCAAATGTCTTCCCGAGAAATATTGATGCAAACGGCCTTCTTATCGTTGCGCCACTTTTCGAGTATTTTAGTGTGTTCGCTGCGGAGTTGTTTTTCCTCGTCGCGGAATTTCGCAGCTTCTTCAAATTTCTGTTCGGCGATTGCCTTCTCCTTCTCCCGACAAACATTCTCAATTCTTTGGGAAAGTTTTTCGATCCTAGGCGGACGATTCATCGAGTTGATATGGGCACGGGAACCGGCTTCATCGATGATATCAATGGCCTTATCCGGTAAAAAACGTCCCGTAATATAGCGATCGGAAAGCTGAACGGCTAGATTAACCACATCCTTTGAATACTTAACGTTATGAAATTCTTCATATTTTTCTTTCACACCATTGAGAATTTTAACGGCATCCTCCGGCGATGGCGGCTCCACGTGAATCGATTGGAAACGACGCTCCAATGCGGCATCCTTCTCGATATTTTTACGATATTCTGCCAACGTCGTCGCACCGATACACTGAATTTCACCCCGTGACAAAGCCGGTTTCAAAATATTGGAGGCATCCATCGCCCCTTCCGAGGACCCTGCACCGACAATTGTATGTAACTCGTCGAGGAAAAGAATGATATTTTTAGAACGTTTGATTTCATCCATAACCGTTTTTAGACGCTCTTCAAATTGACCACGGTACTTCGTCCCCGCAACCATTAGCGCTAAATCAAGGGCAATAACTCTCTTATCGATCAAAACGTCAGGAACATTCTCATCGGCAATTGCTTGCGCGAGACCTTCAACAATCGCCGTCTTTCCCACACCGGCTTCGCCAATCAATGCGGGATTATTCTTAGTCCGCCGACATAATACCTGGATGGCACGTTCGATTTCCTTGGAGCGACCGATAACCGGATCGAGCGCACCCTCCTTGGCCAAAACAGTTAGATCGCGGCCGAAGGAACGAAGCGCAACTAATTTTTGTGAAGTATGACGGCTACGCTGTTCATCTTCCGTTGGAGATTGTTCATCGGTGATGAGCTCTTCGGGATCAGCTGCATTGGAACTGGCAAAATTAGGATCCAATTCTTCTAAAATTCCTTGGCGACAACTCTCAATATCGACACCGAACTCCAAAAGTACTTTTGCCGCAATCCCCTCCCCCTCTCGCAGTATTCCTAGCAACAGGTGTTCTGTACCGATGTAGGGATGTTGCAAGGCACGCGCTTCATTGGCAGCAAGAATGAGGACCCTTTTAACGCGAGGGGTAAAAGGAATATTATCCGATGCCAAGGAGAGCTTTACGTTTAGATCTTGAACCTGGGCCTTAAGGAGTTCCTTGACCTTTTCGCGGATCAGCTCCAGCGTCACATTTAATTTCCTAAGAACATTAACGGCAATTCCCTGGCCCAACTCAACTAATCCAATCAAGAGATGCTCCGTACCGACGTAATTATTGCGCATATGGTCTGCAGCCTGGCGCGCCAGAACGAGGACCTGTTGCGATCGCGGAGTAAAATTGAGTGGTTCCATAACTTAATACTAAGCTATTGATAACGCCAAAACATACAAGAAGAATGTTTAGCTTCCCCTAAATAATGTGGAAGCGGTTGCAAAAGTTAATTCTACGAAATAAGAACCACAGAAGAAAACCTCCGTGGCTCTTACAACAATCTTGAAACGATAATAAAACAAACTTAGAATGTAAATTCTACGGCCGAAGAGAACCAAACATTACGTTTCTTGTGATTCTTTTCGTTAATCCAAGAATCTTTCTTGGCGCTATTAAAGGAAAATGCAACACCTGCACGAGCCTTCGCATTTTCATTCAAAGAATAGACTAAATCGGCATTAACCCCCGCATAGAACCAGGACGTTTTCTCAAACAAATTCCCCTCTCTGTGTGGAATATTCACTTCTGCTTCGGTAGCAATCAAGCCCCTCATATCTAAGAAACTCACCTTGGTATCATGGGCAATACCGTAGGGTTTTTTAACACGTGTATAACCGACTTTACCGCCCAAATCAATGGCAAACCCCGTCACACCACAGGAGCTAAGGTCAAAAGTGTAGTGTACCGTTCCATCGATATTAGCCTTCCTTTGCGTGAAATCGTAGGCAAAATAAAGCGCGGGATTAAGCAAAACGTCGGCCATAATACCCGCATAGATTTCATGGAATCGCTTTTTACCTTCCAGTGTGTACGCCACCTCAAATCCTTTTAAATTTTCAATTGCATACGATGACAACCTTCCTATATTATCGGGATTAATTTGAACGTTCTCTTCGCGAGCACGAGCTATCACCATCTGTGCAACGCTCATCGAAAAGTCTCCCGGCTCTGCAGTACCTTCTGCCCTTACACTCTCTTGTAGAGTAACAAGATTCACCTGGCCATCTGCATTTAACACAAAAAAAGGAGCATTGAAATAGCTAGACTCATCTATACCTTGGAAGCCCACAACAGGTTTCTTATCAAAACTATGCAAAGTATAGCCCAAATCCACCGTAAACATGTCGGTAATATCATAGGAGAACCCAACATAGGGAGCCACCTCATTACTGCCGAAAGATTTGTGCCGCACACTGAGACTCGCACCAACACCCACGTATAATTTACCAGCATCGTCCAGTATCGGTAACCCCAACTCAAGATTTGGAGCAAAATTTTGATCCAAACGTCGGCGTCCTTCGTAGACATCAGCCGTATTAAACTCAACCTTGGCATCAATATGTAACGCAGGTGCAGAAAACTCTGCAAAAACGTTACCCGCTGCCAACAAACCACTTGCAATTGTTAATAACTTATTCATTTTGTATTCCTTTTTTCAATTGAAAATCTAAAACGCCCACTTTCTCGGTAGACACAACATTTCCAACGTTGATTATTAATATTTAGCATGGCATAGTTTGTCAAGTACAATTATATAAAATTCTTTCCTAAACAGAAAAAAATAATTTCGTCCAACAATGGCCCTATTTTCAGAAAAATTCTTCTTCCGGTAGAATTTTTTTCTATACAAAATTTTATAAGGCACCATGATACGTTTTAAGAATTATGTTGGGATCCACATCAACAAGTAGGGAAATAGCAAAAGACGACAACGAAATACTTCCACTTACGATAAGAAAGGACGTAGTATATTATCTCATAACGGATATTACGGGCTCCATTGTAAAACGAATCAACTATCCTCTTAAAGCGATTTTCGCGATAAATCCTGAAAAAGAATCTTTTTTCAAATCCATTCAAGGGGAGCGTAAAGTTTATTCTCCTTTCATCATTCATGCGCGAACTCCAAATGGAATTAGGAATCAAATCTTAAAAACACTTTCCGTCACTTCTAAAGGGAAAGAGGAAGAGAAAGCATTTCTCATTGACTGTCATTTACCGCTTTCCATCAATAATCGTCTTCTACTTTACCATCTTCTTTTGCAAAATTATAAGCACGTTTATCTCATCGATTCGAAAAATGAAGAATCAGATGAATCCCTAAATTTCATCGAAATTTTCCCGGACGAAAGGGCAATTACGCTTTGTGAGCAGATGTCAAATCTCAGGCATTGACAATAGAAAGTATGCCGCAGTATACACCCACAATGAAACAAGACTTAAAACGATGAGAGTTAGTCGATGCGATCGAAAACCTTCAGGGCTTTTTTGAGCCAATCGTGAATCTGATTTGAAGCGAGAATTTCTTTTTGATCCATCCAAACGAAGGATCGCACTTCATCACCATCGGCAACAATTTGAGGATGTTCCAATAATTTTGTATAAAAGACGACATCAATAACCTGCTCTTCCTGTGTATTGATGAAGAAGCTGCTACAGAAATAGTCGATAATATGGGGCAGATTAATTTTTAATTCCTCGTACACCTCGCGGCGGATGGTATTGAGCAGGACGTCATCGTAGTTCCGTTCTCTACCATCACTACTCCGTTGGCGTACCACTTCGCTTTGGGTTTCGTCGAAGGGCTCAACTTTTCCACCGGGCAGAATAAACATTATTCGATCACCGAATTGTCGTTCCAGCAATAGGAACTTCCCCAAATATTCGATCAAGATTCTTGATTTGCAAATAAACATATCCGTCCACCTTCATTAACACTTAGAAAAAGATGTCAATCTTTCATTCCTAATAACATTTCCACTTGACATACTAAGATAATTATTTTTTCCTAAAGAGGTATGCGAAAAAAGTCTTTTATTCAAATCTGTTTATTATCATCATTATTTGCGGGTTCGTTATTTAGCCAGGAATCCCTTTTCCTGCGAACAACTGGAAAATGTCAAACCGTCGAAGAAGATGGAACCCAAAGGCGGTTTCAAATTGGCGCTGGTGAAACAGAAGAAGATTATGAGGAAGGAGAAGCCGTCCCCGTAGCCAATCCGACCTATGATTTAACGTTCAAGTTGCTTTTTACACCTGTGGATCCACAGTTAGGATTTAGAGATCTGGGTGATGAATCTCGCTCTAATAAACGTTTAATGTCGCTACTAAATAGTATCATTTATCCAGATGCAACAAATAATCCTAACTCCGAACGGATCGTCAAGGTAGAATTAGAACCTACGGAACTTTTGACGCAAAGTCATTCCAAAAATGAAGAGTTAGATAGAGCACTGACGGCGTTGCGCTGCGATATTGTGTGCAAATGTACCATCCAAAAACAGAATCGACAGAATCAGCAAACATTTTTTATTTACTTCGACATAGAAATGCAGCGGGCAAAACTCAAAAAACGGATCGATAATTTTTTTGGCTATAGGAATTTCTTGGAACAAAAATATAAAACAAAAGACGTGCGACTAATTGCTTTTTTGAACTATGCCACAGATAGCGTCGTTCAGGATACAGTAAGTGGTGATTTTTGTTTTGACAGGGAAAAGGAGGCCTTTGTTCCTATTGGAGAAAGTGTTGATGAAGCTAAAAAACGGACATCTCCCGTCATTGGGTTACGGACAGTTGTTGCGGCGATACAAGAAGGAAAGGAAGTTGTCATTATGCCTGATAAACCTTTAAAATCGGAAGGAAAAGAGTGGATGAAATTGTTGGGCGTGCAATGGTGGGCTTCATTGGCTGGCAACCATCGTTATGTGGTTCCTATGCAAGTTCAATGTCCAGGAGTAAAGGAGTCTTTGCAGATATTGAATCATAAAGGAATTACGGATGCAGCACTTCAGGCAGAATATAGCAAGATTTTTGATGCCAATAAGCTACTTGAAGCATCTAAAGAAGAAGGCTGGGAAGAAGGTGAAGCTGCAGGTCGAAAAGAGGGCCGAAAGGAAGGCGAACAGATCGGTCAATTAAAAGGCCTTATGCAAGGATTTATCGCCGGGCAGTTCTTTGATTTTCTTGCGAATGGATTAGATTCGCAATTTTTAAGCGAAGACTTTGTGAGAAACATCTGGAATACTTTGCCGCCTAGCGCAAACAGAACGGAAAAAAAGCTCGAAGATTTCCTCCAAGCGCTGCGAGAGAGAGATTTGTTAATATAGATACAGTGGAAGGGGTTGATCTACCACATCAGCTTCTTCCAGATTAATGTATCACTTTATTTAGGTCTGTCGAAAGAGTTGGTTTTTTTTAGTCGTGAGTTTCTTCTCTCGCAAATAAGATTAACGGAATTACGAAATATCCTTTGTCCACTGACACCCGCGGAAAAGGGCTTTTGTCTCTACCCGTTAGGGCAATTTTCACTAATTCTTGCTGTCTAAAACGAAAATTCGCTACCGACGGTAAACCATACCTTGTGATTTTTTTTGTAAGTACTATTCACCCAGCAATCCTTTGAAGCACTATTCCAAATCGCCGCAACACCAACATAGGCCTTAGCATGCTCGTTAAAGTTGTACGTTAGATTCGCATTGCCCCCCAAATAACACCAATTTTTTTTGTCATACAAGTCTGTAATACGATTATCCACCGGCCTTTCAGCTACTTCCTCGATGAACATGGCCTCTGCACTGATGCCATTTGGTTTCCCGATATTGACGTAACCTAACTTAGCTCCTACATCGATGGCAAAACCCGAGGAATTTAAATCAAAGGTATGACTAATCGTACCTTCCGCTTTAATCCTTTTTTGAGTGATATCATATTTGAGATAAAGCCCAAGATTCAACAGCATATTAGCCGTTATTCCTGCATAAACCTCATGGAAAGACCGTTTTGCATGAACACTCACGATCTCCGCCTCCTGCCTAGGCCTACCGTCCTCACCACGCACCTCATAATACCTCACCTCCCCATTTTCAGCAACTGCAAACCTTTTGCCATTTACTTCGCTAATTTCGGTATCTCCTTCGATGTCGTAATCCCAACTATAGCCAAAATCAACGGTTAACAAATCCGTCACATCATAGGAAAATCCAAGGCTAAAAAGGACATCATTGCCGCCCTTTTGATCGATGCTTTTCGTTTTGAAGGTTCCTTCTACGGAAAAGTATAATCTGCCAGAACCGTCAAATAGAGGCATACCTATCTCCAGTTTGGGAACTATATTGTTGCCCATTGTGTAGCGTCCACTACCAACCGAAGCCGTATTAAATTCAACTTTCGATTGAACTGTTAATGTCGTAGGCGTCGCAAGTTCAGCAAATGCTCCTCCAGTGGCTAACAATCCACTTGTAATTAATATTTTTTTCATATCATATTTTCTTCATCAGCGATATGCATCTTCAAACCGACCAGGATATGGTTTATTCGATGCTTATCATGAAGCTCAACTAAGCATGTAAAATATATGTGTCAAGGAAAATTTAGTTTCTTCCAAAAAAGACTCGATTGCACGCATTCTTTCCCTTTATTTTTGATTGTCACTCTCCAGGCAACGATTTTCTTCCTAAATTTGCGCGAGGGATCGAGGCGCAATAGAATTTGTCGATCGTCGACGACATTCTTTTCCGGTAAAGAAAAAGTTACGCACCGCGGATCTAACTCGTTGCAAACCACGTATTCCACTGTCAACATCCCCTGCCCCATGAAATTTTTTAGGGAATCATTGAGCAGGATTACCATATAGGTCCCCGCAAAATCTCGCTCCGAATCGATACCCAAAACATAGCGCTGTTCCCGATTGTTACCTATGCCATTCAAGCGAAAGGGCTCCCCACAGAATGAACGCCAAATCGCTGAAAAATACTCAAAATCATGATTCTCTTTAGGGGCGATAACGACCTCCTTAATCCATGAATCATCCCTTTCTTCGGCCCGTTTGGTGGAGGATGAATGTACCCGACGATTTCTTCTCTCCCCGTACGCCCATACGGAAGTCACCTCCCATGAGGTGAAAAATAATAAAGCAATCCCCGTAATATATCTTTGCTGCAACATCGATGGATAATCTTTCTATTTTTTCTAAAACCGAAATGCAACATTTTTATTGGCAAACAGGAAAAATTAGATAGGAATCCCTAAAAGGGATATTTATGGAGCAAGTTAGATCATGTGGCGATAGTGCCCAAAGAACAAATCAAACTGATAAAAATTGCGGTTGCTGTGTCGATCCATCCAAGGACATGCGTACATCGGAGTTTTTTATAAAAACGACGGTCAATGAACTGAAGGAAACCATTCTACACCATTTGGAATGCCGACTTGCTCGAGAACAAACTTCGGCATCTCCATATGAATGGTGGCTCGCCGCCTGCTATACCATCCGCGATAAAATCCTTAATCGCTACATCAAAACGCAACGCGCTCAACACGAATCGGATATTCGTCGCCTGTATTACCTCTCGCTCGAGTATCTTCCGGGACGCCTGTTGAAAAACAATTTGTATAACTCGGGAATTTTTGAAGAAATGCGCGCAGCACTAAAGGAACTCGGTCAAGATCTCGATACCATGTTTGACGAAGGTCAGGATCCTGCGCTCGGTAACGGCGGTCTCGGTCGCCTCGCTTCCTGCTTCCTCGACTCCCTCGCTACGCTCAATTACCCCGCCATCGGCTACGGTATCCACTATGAATTTGGACTATTTCGCCAGGAAATCGCCGATGGCAAACAGGTGGAACACCCCGATAATTGGATGATTGCGGGGCGAAGTCCGTGGCAAATCGCTCGCCCCGAAAATGCCCAGCGCATCAAACTGTACGGCAATGTCAAAAACCATTACAATGAACAGGGCGATTGGATCCCCGTCTGGGAAAATACTCAGGATATCATCGGTATTCCCTGGGATATCCCCATCGTCGGCTACGGCGCGGAAACCGTTAACTTTCTCCGCCTCTGGGAAGCCCACGCCACGGAAGAATTTAATCTGGAAAATTTTAATCGGGGCGACTATATCCAAGCGGTTCGCGATAAGGTTGAAACGGAAACGATTTCGAAAATCCTTTACCCCAATGATACCACTGCCCAGGGGAAAGAACTCCGCCTCATGCAGCAGTACTTTTTCGTTGCCTGCTCGATAAAAGATATCCTTCGGCGCTACAAAAATCTCAATACCAACTGGTCCAATTTGACTCAAACGGTAACGCTTCAACTCAACGATACGCACCCTACCGTTGCCATCGTCGAAATGATGCGCGTGCTCATCGACGAAGAAAAAATGTCCTGGGAACAGGCTTGGAATATCTGTAAGGCAATTTTCGCCTATACCAACCACACGCTTTTACCGGAAGCGCTCGAGACGTGGAGTGTGGAACTTTTTCAAAAAGTTTTACCGCGCCATTACCAGATCATTTGTGAAATTAATCGCCGCTTTCTCGACGAAGATGTGGAGCAAAAATGGCCCGGCGATGATAGTAAAAAGCGGGAGCTATCGATCATCACGGAAGGCGAACATCCGATCATTCGCATGGCCCATCTGGCAGTCGTGGGGAGCCACTCGGTCAACGGCGTTGCGCGCATGCACTCGGAACTGCTCAAATCCCAACTGTTTTCGAGCTTCAATGAACTTTACCCCGGATTATTTAACAATAAAACCAATGGTATTACGCCACGCCGCTGGCTTAAACTCTGCAATCCTAAACTCTCCGAACTCATCGATTCAAAAATCGGCTCCGCTTGGGTAACCGATCTCGACCAACTCAAAGAGCTCACGAAATTTGCGGATAATAAGACGTTTCAGGAACGATTTATGGCGATCAAACGTGAAAATAAGATTGCACTTGCGGAATACATCCGACAAACGTTGAGCATCGCGATCAATCCCGATGCGCTTTTCGACGTCCAAATCAAGCGTTTACACGAATACAAACGCCAACACCTCAATCTTTTACACATTCTCGCCCTATTTCGCCGCGTGGCTAAAAATCCCGATGATGATTCCATTCATCCGCGCGTCTTTATTTTTGGCGCCAAGGCGGCACCGGGCTACGTCATGGCGAAAAAAATTATCCATGCCATCAATTTGGCCGCCAATTTCATCAATAATAACCTAGAAATTAATGGAAAAATCAAGGTTGTTTTCATTCCCAATTACTGCGTAACGGTTGCCGAAAAAATCATTCCCGCAGCGGATCTATCGGAACAGATTTCCACGGCTGGCAAAGAAGCTTCCGGAACGGGTAATATGAAACTCGCCCTGAATGGCGCCTGCACAATCGGTACCCTCGACGGTGCTAACGTGGAAATTTTGGAAGAAGTGGGTGATGAAAATATTTTCATTTTTGGCAATAAGGAACAGGAAATTACTGCCCTGAAAAATGGTGGCTATGACCCGCAGGACTACTATCACAGCGACGAGGAATTGAAGGCGGTTCTCGACTGGATGCGTTCCGATTTTTTTGCCACGCGAGAGGGTGAAAATCCCATGTGCGAGATCGCGGAAAATCTTATCTATCGCGATCCTTTCTTCGTTTTAGCCGATTTCCGTGCCTACTGTGAGACCCATAACCGCATCAACGATGCCTATAAAAATCGCACCCAATGGGCTAAGATGGCCATCTTGAATACGGCGCTTCTGGGAAAATTCTCCAGCGACCGAACGATTTACGAGTATGCCCGTGATATCTGGAATTTAAAAAGTATCAACGTCGGAAAATAGTGTATCACGGAGTACTACGGAACTCTGTACCCCGCAAAGGGGTACAGCTTCCTTGTTCACAAGTATAGCCCGTAATATCTGGAATCTAAAAAGTATCAACGTCGGAAAATAGTGTATCACGGAGTATTACGGGACTCCGTACCCCGCAAAGGGGTACAGCTTCCTTGTTCACAAGTACAGCCCGTGATATCTGGAATTTAAAAAGTATCAACGTCGGAAAATAGTGTATCACGGAGTACTACGGAACTCTGTACC
>JAIRLD010000020.1 GCA_031259665.1 Puniceicoccales bacterium
GAAAAGTTCGATGCCGGTTCGCACGTACATTTTCGCAAACCGGGAGGGGTGTGGAATCGATCAACAGGAACCCCGATTTTTCCTCCCGTTGTGCCATTGGAAAAACACTTCTGCCTGTCTTTTTTTCGGCTTCAAAAAGTTGGAATAATCTGGCATTGCTGGAAAATATTCCCTCAAAAACTGCCCTTGGCATCCTTCATAAAACGTCTTAAAATCCTTCCCTTTCGATCTTAAAAACCAAACATAAATAGTTACCATTTCGCCGATGGACAGCCTACTTTTTTTTCCTGGTCTTCTTAATGGCACCCTCTTTTTCTCCTTGTAAAGGTCATCCCCTTCAACAGATAATCCAATCAAGCTTGGGGGAATAATTCTCATTTAATCCTCCTAAGCCCTTTTCCCTTTTATTCAAGCCATTTCATTTCGCCATTCGTGTATTTTATATGGAATTCTTAAAAAAATTCAAATTATTTTTAATAATTTCATTGAATAAACAAAAAAAGCACTATAAAAGCACTATAAATAAGTTATATAAAAAAATATTATCAGTTGGTTTCGGTTGCTTTACTGCAGCCGCAAGTTATGGTGCTGCACCATATTTGCCATTTGGAGCTACACTTAATGTGGGAACTCCTCTGCCACCTGCATCACAGCGAGGCCCAAAACAAAAATTCTCTCCGGCAGAAGATGAACGACTGCGCGCTCTCGTGGATGAATTGGGAACAGATGATTGGAAATTAATTGCCTCTCATATGCCTGGTCGAACTGGGAGGCAATGCCGAGATCGATGGTTTAATTATTTAGCACCAAACCTAAATTTTTCGGTCTGGACTCCGGAAGAAGATGCTTTTTTGGCACAAAAAGTCGACGAGTTAAGCTGTAAATGGGATCTAATTGCAGGATTGCTCCCCGGTAGATCGGGTCAGCACTGCAAAAACAGATGGCATTTATTCCAAAGGCGTGAACAGAAAAAACAACAACCGATCGCAACAGAACCACCAATTTCGTCACCACCAGCGTTGCCGCCAGCACCGCTGCTGCTACCACCACTCCATCCCGATTTTGAAGCTTTTTTCGATGCTATGTTCCATGATGCTATATCCCACCCCACCCCCCCCTCTCTTCCATTAATCTAGTGAGCACAATGAAGTCACATCAATCGTAAAATGACGATAAGTTTTTGTCGCCATTTTAACTCTCCGCATAGCTCCATTCGCATCACTTTATCGGTCATATCTTTGTCTGAAAATTTTCATTTTCTTTCTTGACAACTACTTTAAATTTCAAGATAACTCCTATCGTTATGGATAAATTGTATAAAAAGGTATTGCCATTTGATTTTAATTGCTTTATCATAACCATAGGTTATGCTTTTGTGTCAAATTTGTCTTTGGGAATTTTATTGTGCCCCAAAAGTGGTCCCTGAGAAACCACAAGTTTACAGAAGACAAATATTCACTCCGGAAGAAGACGAACGACTGTGCATTCTCGTAGCTCAATATGAAGAAAAAGATTGGGAATTAGTTGCTTCTTACATGCCTAATCGAAACTCGCGACAATGCCGAGAGCGATGGTTTAATTATCTAGATCCAGCCCGTAGTTCTTTGCCATGGACTCCGAAAGAAGATGCTCTATTACAAGAAAAAGTCAGGGTCTTAGGCTCTAGTTGGACTCTAGTTGCAAAATTCCTTCCCGGCAGAACGGATATGGACTGCAAAAATCGATGGCATTTACTCTACAATCGTCAAGGCTCCGGAAAACAAAGACGTTCCCCGCGAAAAAAACAATCAATGATTCAGCCGCCATCATTATTTTCAGAAAATGGTTCCAACTGGGAAACTATTGATCCTGGTTTTATTAACCTCTATAACCCCAATGATCCGTTTTGGTGGCAATAATATATTCCAATCACAAAATATAATAAAGCAATAATGAATTTTCCATTGCTGTTTCTCTATTTTTTTTATATGGTATTATATTTTATCTTCGAACTCAAAATATCCCCAAAAATTCCACATTCTTATTGCATAGGTAAAAAATATTATACTTTAGAGCATCATGGTTAGGAATATAGTTAGGAATAAGCCATATAAAAAAGTGTTGTCATTATGTTGGTGGTGTTGCATCCCTGTTTTAGCGAATTATGGTTCTATGCCGAATATTGCGCCGAATGTTGTGCCGAAAGTACTTCTAACTATACCGACAGAAATGGCGAAATACGGAAAAGTACTCAAAATCTTCGCTAGGGACCGAGCTTGTTCAAAAGTCGTACGTCGTCTATGTGCGACAGCCGAAGTCGTTGGTGTTAAAAATGCATTCTCGCAAATCCCTGAAGAAGATGTAGATGTTCTGCGTGCTTTTTCCGATAGGATTGCCGACAATCTACATGGAAGAGATGGATGGGCCGAAGTAATAGTGCTCCATCTATTTCAGTTCATATGTGACTTATGGATAGATGGCATCCCGCGTTTTGATGATTATCAACGGGTTGCGCAATGGGTGAAAAGAATAGGCAATCGTAAAAGGATAATTGCATGGTACTACAAAATGTTGAAAGTATTTCCGGATGATCCCGCTATTCCTTTTGAAGCTGGCATAACTTTCATAGATCTCGGCGTGAACTTCAAACGAGTGATAGAATTTTTTTTACGTGGACGAGAAATCTGCATGCGACATTTATTTGAAATGGAACAATTTCCTATAATTTATCAGCGAACTATTACCATTCATCAAGAACTCCTTGAAAGATACACCCAAGAATTAAAAAAAATACCGATAAATAGATCAGCCGAGTACCCCTCTCGGCACAGTGGGCAGACTGATTTAATTTAAAATCTTTTCTTTTCTATCTTGAAAATTACAAATATTCAAATAGCATTTTTTCGTGAGAACCGTTAGAGATGTTAATTTATCAAGTAAACGCGTATTTATGCGCGTCGATTTCAATGTCCCTCTCGATGAACATGGCCAAGTCTCCGATGCTACACGGATTACTGCCGCCCTACCCACGATTAATTACCTCATTGAGCAGAAAGCAAAAATCGTCTTAGCTTCTCACCTCGGTCGTCCCGAAGGTGAGAAAAATAAAAAATATTCGCTAGAACCGATCGCAAAAGTACTCTCGGATATGCTTAAACAACCTGTGTTATTTTTATCCGATTGCATTGGCGAAGAAGTTGTCAACGCAGTCCATCAATTGGATGGTGGAATGGTTGCGCTCCTCGAGAATGTTCGTTTCTACGGGGAAGAAACCGACAACGACGAAAATTTTTCCAAAGAACTTGCCAAACTTGCTGACGCCTATGTCAATGATGCCTTTGGAACTGCCCATCGCGCCCATGCTTCCACAGCAGGGATTGCAAAATTTCTTTCGCCACGTGTCGCAGGTTTCTTAGTTGAACGGGAATTAGAATTCTTAGGCGAAAAAACTACCCATCCCAAACGTCCTTTTACCGTTATTCTCGGCGGTGCTAAGGTAAGCGATAAAATTTCCGTAATCGATGCTCTACTCGATAAAGCCGACCACATGATCATCGGTGGCGCCATGGCCTACACATTTTTACTCGCCCAGGGACACAAAATTGGCAATAGTCTAGTCGAACCGGATAAAATCAATACGGCGCTCACCGCTATTCAAAAGGCGAAAGAAAAAAATGTTCAACTTGTTTTACCTGTCGATTCCGTTGTGGCCGATCATATTGATTTCGGTAGCAGGACGGTGGGAGCAATACAAATTGCTGGCCTCGATATCCCGGATAATATGAGTGGCATCGATATTGGTCCGAAAAGTGTCGAATTATTTTCTGAAATCATTCAAAATTCCAAAACCATTTTGCTAAATGGTCCCATGGGCATCTTTGAAATTAAAGAATCCGCTAAAGGTACTTTTGCTATTGCAGAAGCGATCGCTCAAAATCGAGAAGCTATTTCTATCATTGGCGGTGGCGATTCAGTCAAAGCGATTAATAAGAGTGGCCACGGAAAAGACGTCACTTTCATCAGTACAGGCGGCGGAGCTAGTTTAGAATTTCTCGAAGGAAAAATTCTTCCCGGAATTGCCGTCCTCGATCGATAAATCTTTAAAATTGAAAAAAATTTTTTCTGAAATCTCCTCCGAACCGATATCCTCGACCGACGACTCTCTGGAATGAAAAATTACCAGGGATGCAAACGCGACACTCGCCCCACCCCTATACACCTAGTCTCTCTTTACTTTTCACTTCTGTCAAGCAGACTTTAACAAACATTAACTTGAAACTTCAACCACACTGCTTACCTCTAAGTCCTTCCAATAACCAATAAAAACAATCCCTCTCCCGATCTCGGGATACAATCATAATATATGGAAAAGAATTTATTTACGTATGCGCTTGAATTTGGTTTGAAATTTCTCAACACGCCCCGCCGTATCGACAAAACGTTTCTCACCAGTATACGCCGGATGAGAATCTGACGTAATATCACGAAAAATCACATCATATTCTACCCCATCGATGATCTCCTTCTGCCTCGAGTGTAACGTCGAAGTCGTCAAAAATTTCTTCTTCGTCGAAACATCAACAAAACATACCGGATGAAAATCAGGATGTATATCCTTTTTCATAATCTAAACCTCCCTTATTAACCTTGACGCGCTTTAAACCGCGGATTGCTCTTACAAATGACGTAAACACGCCCCTTCCTCCGTACAACTCTACAGTCTGGATGACGGTTTTTTAACGATTTAAGTGACGATACAACTTTCATAACTCACCCCAATAAAGGTATCCCAATGGCACTGTCAATAAAAATCTTTCCAATCTTTCCACCCATTTACAAAAAAAATAAGATGGAAATTAAACAACACGTTCAAAACTAAAATGCCTATTCCTTGAAGATCTTTAGAGTTTTGTCAGTATCTTATTAAATCCTTTAATAACCTCCCAATTCAATATGGTGTTAAATAAAGTTTTTACGAATAACCGATGCTTCTTCGCACTTGCCAAAATTTTAGACAATTTTCCACCACTTTCCTAAAATAATGCACGTCGAGCTGATTCGCACCATCGCAAATCGCTCCGTCCGGATTCGTGTGTACCTCAAAAAATAATCCATTCGCACCAGCCGCTAATGCCCCATAAGCCAAATGCTCCACAAATTCCCGCTGGCCAATCGTCCGCCCTTCCCCTCCACCAGGTAATTGCACACTGTGCGTCGCATCAAAAATGACTACCGACGAAAATTGACCTATAATCGAAAAACTACGCATGTCGACAACTAAATTGTTATAGCCAAAAGTCGTCCCACGCTCCATAGGCCAAATCTCCTTAGCCCCAAAATATCGTAGCTTCTCAATCACATAACGCATCTCCTGCGGCGATAAAAATTGCCCCTTCTTTACGGAAATAATACGCCCCGTCCTCGCCACAGCCGCTAACAAATCCGTCTGACGACATAAAAATGCCGGCACCTGTAACACATCGCATACGGCCGCAACCTCTTCCGCTTGCTCCGGTAAATGCACATCCGTCGTCACCAAAAATTGATACCTCCTCTTTAATCTCCCTAAAATAATAAGGCCATCCTTAATCCCTATACCACGTGCACCACTCACCGATGAACGATTCGCTTTGTCCAATGAAGCCTTAAATACTAGCTGCACCTGCGGAAAATGTCGCTGAATTTCTTGCAAATAACCCGCAACCTCAAAAACTAATGCCTCCGATTCTAATGCACACGGCCCAGCAATAATCAATAATCGCTCTGCATCAAATAACATTCCCCCTTGCGCTAAAATCAAACCACATGCTAGCCCATTGGCAATATTAAATTTGTGGGGCTCTGCCCCACACCCCGCAAGGAGTCGCAGACTCCT
>JAIRLD010000042.1 GCA_031259665.1 Puniceicoccales bacterium
TTGCACAGGAGTTGCGCCTAACTTGATTTGTCAATTTCCATTTTTATACGCGTGCCGGTCCCACAGAAAGTCTTTCACCTATTTTCTTGTATATTCCCAGAAATTTTCTTAACTTCAAAAAAATGAGAAGGACCCATCATTGTAGCGCGCTTACGAAAAAAGATGTAGGGAAATCAGTTCGTTTAATCGGATGGATTCAGTCGATCCGTGATCATGGCGGTTTAATTTTTGTGGACCTGCGTGACCGAGAAGGCATTACGCAAATTGTCTTCGATCCCAAAAATAATGCTTACACAGCCCTACTCCCAATGCTCAAGGACGAATCTGTCATCGAAATCTCAGGTACTGTACGTTTGCGCCCTGACGATACCGCAAATCCCCACATTGCAACGGGAGAAATTGAGATCATTGCCGATACGCTCAAAATATATAATATCGCCGATACGTTACCATTTCCTTTGGAAGATAGTAAAGCTGACAAGGTAAACGAGGATTTGCGCTTCACCTATCGCTATCTCGATCTACGCCGTCCGAAAAATTTACGCGCCCTCCGGACTCGCCATCGCATTGCCCATACCGTTCGTAATTACTTGGATCGACAGGACTTTATTGAGGTTGAGTTGCCCTACCTATTTAAAACGACTCCGGAAGGTGCCCGAGAATTCCTTGTTCCGAGCCGGCAAAATCCAGGATCCTTCTATGCTCTCAGCCAGTCGCCTCAGCAATATAAGCAGATGCTCATGGTAGCGGGAATCGAGCGCTATTATTCCCTAGCACGGTGTTTCCGCGATGAGGATTTGCGCGCCGATCGGCAACAGGAATTTACTCAAATTGATCTAGAAATGTCCTTCATCGACCGCGAAGATATCTACGCATTGATCGAGGGAATGATGAAAATTGTTTTCAAAGAAACCCTCAATCGCGATATCAAAACACCCTTCATTCGTATATCTTTCCAAGAGGTTATGGACCGTTTTGGTTCCGATAAACCGGATACGCGTTTTGCTTTAGAGCTGGTCGATTTATCTTCAGTTTTTAAGCATTCCGAATTCAAAATCTTCCGCGATTGTTTAGAAAAAGGTGGTTCGATCAAGGCGATTAATGCCAAACAACTCGCCGATATTACCCAGGGAGAATTGAAAATTTTGGAAGACATTGCGAAAACACTGGGAGCGAAGGGATTAGCCTTTATCAAGTACGAAAGTGGTGACTGGAAATCGCCAATTTTGAAATTTCTATCGGCAAAGGAAAAAGATGCTTTACGGGAAATACTTCGGATTGAAGATGGTGACGTCGTGTTTTTTGCGGCATCGGACTGGCTCCATGCGTGTACGATTTTAGGACGAATCCGCTTGGAATGTGTCCGCTTACTTGTCGACCATGGGCATTTATCCATTCCACGGGATCTATTTAATTTTCTATGGGTAATCGATTTCCCTTTAATTTCCTTCGACGAAAATCAGGGACGCTACGTTTCGACGCACCATCCTTTTACGGCACCGGTGGAGGAGGATGAGGAAAAATTAAAGACCGATCCACTCCATGTGCGCGCACAGCATTACGACATCGTTTTGAATGGGTTCGAAATTGGCGGAGGTAGCATTCGCATTCATAATTCCGAATTACAGTCATTGGTAATGCGTAATGTCTTGAAATTGGATGAGACAACCATCCGCGAGCGTTTCGGATACATGTTACGGGCATTTAAATTCGGAGCGCCACCCCACGGTGGCATTGCAATTGGTTTAGATCGCTTAGCCGCAATTATTTGCGGTACCGATTCCATTCGCGACGTAATCGCTTTCCCAAAAACACAGAAAGGACAGGATTTAATGGCCCAAACTCCCTCCTACGCCTCGGAAAAACAATTGCGCGAATTACATATCACAACCGTTATTCCCCAGGAAAAATAAAAGTTAAGCACTTCGGAATATTTCCCAATTTTTTTTATTTACATCGATTCGGATTTTATTCCATTCGTTCCTGATAGGACATTATAAATATGACAAAGAAAACAAATTACTTGAGTTTCATGGGGTTTTGTAGCGTTATTTTTTTAGGAAATAGCGATTTGTATGCAGCATCACAACCTCTAAAACCCTTTTCGCTAATGCCGCTTGGGACCCTTTCACCAATGCCACCTTGGATAGAAACTTACAATGGTACATACCGGGTGGTTAAAAAGAAAATAGACGGAATTCTAAGACGTTTTGTCGAACAGAAATATGAATTCGGCACTAATGAACTTGGCATCCGTGTAGTAGGCATTATTCGCTGGGAGACAGACATGCCTGAAACTATCAAGATCGCCTTTTTAAAACAATTTGATAATCCTCATTCCCAGGATAAGGACCCCACAAAGAGAAGAACAAGAGGAATAAGGCACTTTACTCTCGAAAAAAAACCAAAAGAACTCAAAGAAGCTTTGGAAAAATGCCGTGATGCGGATGATTTTATTGATTGCCACCCAGATCTATTATTGCAATTTATAGCAAAATGGGGCCACCTCGGTGAAGACGACGAAGATTATCTAAAAATTATAGATCTTCTCGTTGACTTTGGCTATCATACAGAAGAACACTTCTTGTTTGTTGGAGAAAAAGCACAGGACGACTCCGTCGAAACATCTTAAAGCTGAAACCTGCTTGCCGTGGATGCGGAAAACTCAGAACTTAATTGCTCAAAGCCCCCTCCCTATGCCTCAGAAAAATAATTGCGCAAATTGTATATCGTAACTGTTATTCCCCAGAGGTAATAAAATTCGAGCATTTCGGAATATTTCCCAATTTTTTTTATTTACATCGATTTGGATTTTATTCCATTCGTCCCCGATAGAACATTGTAAATATGGCGAAAAAAATAGATTACTTGAGTTTTATAGGTTTCTGTGGCATTATTTTTCTGGAAGTAGTGATTTGTATGCGACGCTGCGGCTGGGTTCAAAAAAGAAAATTTTTCAGTTCGATCCCGAAACTGGACAATTTGATCTAGTGCAGGTACCTTCCTACGATCCCCTAAATGAACAATTTTACGTCAATCCCGAAACTGGACAATTTGGTCCAGGGGAGATATTTTTGGCCACCGGTCCCGAAACTAAACAACCTTACTTCTCATCCAAAACTAAACAATCTGGTTCAAGGGAAATACCTTTTCGTCGTGATCCCGAAACTGGAACTGTATACCGAGAATTTAATGAAGAAAAAGATGGAAAATCGGAAACTTTCGTCGAACAAAAGTGCCCTGATGGTACCACTCTTCGCTGGAAAAAAATGTGGTTTACTTCACTCGTTTTTCACTTGGAATTAGATTAAAGGATTGTTACCTAAGGGTTCCCCGCCCTTAGAATCCTCGCCAGGGGACCCATCCCCTGGACCTGGGTTTGCGGTTTGATCCAGTGGCACCGACACTGGATCAAACCGCAAGGAGGCCAAAAGCCCGCCCCACGGCTACACCGCGGGGCGGGCTTGAAAAAGATGGCCGAGTCCATGTGCATCGCGCATGGACTCGGCCAGTAATTTTAGAACAGATAATTTAGGCGCCAACCCTGTGCAAACTGCACAGGGTTG
>JAIRLD010000087.1 GCA_031259665.1 Puniceicoccales bacterium
AATACCTTTAATTTAATAAATATTATGAAAAAGTTTAAAATTAGTTCATTGTTGGTGGGCACATTTTTGGTGCCCGTGGTAAGTTATGGATCGGCGGATTTCGATGGAGTCAATGGACAGTTTGCCGGTGTGGTTGTCAGTGATGCCACGCTTTTTGAGGCGATCAAAGCGAATGATATCGCTAAGGTGCGCTATCTCCTTGATCATGGGGCTAACGTAAATGCTCTTAAAAAAATTACAGATAATAATCCGTGGTGGTACCAGCATTCAACCCCACTCACCGAAGCCATTTGGACAAAGAATATTGACATGGTCCGTCTGTTACTCGAGCGTGGGGCAAATGTGAATGCTCGTTTAGAATATATGGAGCAAGGTAGGGAAGGTTGGATCCTTTTTACCCGTTATTCCTGTCCGCTTGTTCGTGCCATTTGGAGGAGAAATATCGAGATGATGCGTTTATTGTTAGAGTGGGGAGCAAATGTAAATACGGAGGGTGGTGCAACGTACGTCCCTTTAATCGCAGCGGTAAACGCACAAAATCCGGATATAGTTCGTTTGCTTTTGGAGCAAAAAGGAATCGATGTTAATGCAACTCACAACATTAATTTAAGTTGGGATGAATATGAAAGCAGGGGCTATGCCGGAGAACCCTACGACATTCAGGTACCTACGACGGCACTGCGAGCCGCAGGAAACAACGCCCAAATTGCTCAATTGCTGCGTGCTTACGGCGCAAGATAGTAATCGGGAAACGGAATGGACCACCACCTGGCGATCGGAGTATCAAATAATCGGACCACCAGGTAATCTCCGGGAGTGATCACGGAGTACAGTATGTGATCCAGAGTAATGTGGTACATACACTTCACGCTTTGGACCAGTTGGGTGACAAAGTATCGCCGAAGGACAAGTTAATGGCGATGCAGATTATGATCGATCATGATCTCCGTTACTTATGAAACCTTCCGGGACGTTTATACTTACCGGTGATCCGTTTGTTGAATTCACCAACCTTGGGAATCAAGGCCTCAAACTCATGAAAATTAAGTTCGAAGATATCATTGAACAACCCTGGACTTCTCTCAAAAACTCATAATTGATCACGTTTTCGCCTCCTAATACTCTATTTTGTACAATTTTTATCAGAGTTCAAAGCAATTCGTTAGTTTTGCAACAGGTATATTTTTATTTATTTCATTAATCAAAAATTGGCAAATATACGAAGCCCAAAAGGACCAGATTTTTCCCTATTTAGTCTTCCCAATCACTTTCCCATCGGTCTATTTCTAGAATTTCTTCCCTTGAGCCGATACCAATAACCCTTTCATTAGCTCGAAGTTGCAAATCACCTCCAATATGACAACGATAATAACAAACATTCTTATCCATCGAAAACTTTGTCTGGCTTGTCCGCCAGTGCCTATTTCTATTCCCAACTTGGTCATAAACTAACACAGGATGTGGCTCAGCAGCTACAAAAGCGGCACGGGATGGACGACCACTCATGAACTCTTTGTTAGGAATAAAATCTTTAGCAACAGGAATACTCGATACAATCGTACAGTATCTTTTCCGAATTCTGCTGCTTACATCATAGGTTTCCCACAAATTTTCTTTATTGTTCACACTTCCATGGTGAGGAGCAATGAGTACGTCCGCTCCACTGACACACGCTCGGTCTTCCCTATTCAATGATAAAAATAAATCTCCTGGAGCATCTCCTGGGAATATGACACGCTTTCCAGCATATTCCAAAGCCAAAACCAAGGACTGATCATTGGGATTGGTTGGTTCCTTCCCCTCGTTATACCTATGTTTGTTCTCTGACGCTAGCGCTTCAGGCTGTAACTCTGGCAATAAAGGCCGTAAACGGCAATCTGTCTCCGCAGTAAACTCATCCAAAGCTCTTTGCAGGTTTTGTTTTTCTCTCTGAGTATAATCCCAAACTTTTATCGGAAAACACCTAGCCCCAATATCTTTTTGCAAACAAGCACATGTCTGCCCTAACAAGGTCCCTCTTTTCTTTCTTTCTTCTTCTTGATATTTGTCTTCATCGAATGTCCCGGCAAGTTTGTCACGCTTTGTTCCTAATTCTTGAGCATTCTTGCCCGTTGTATTCACTAATTTAAGATCTATTTCTGCCATCTTCCTTATAATTTTTGCTTGAGGAGGTAACTCAGAAACTGGCCAATATTCAAAATTCCGCCCCATTTCTCCCATAACACCACCTCCCACTCCTGCAAAAACGTATCCTACTCTTTCATAAATGGGCATTTGAAAAGGGGGTATATTTTGCTCCAATAAACTAAAATGATCCGCATGGAGATGCGTCACCCACAACGCGTAATCACAAACTTGCTCAAATAAACCTATTCGTTTCAATTTTACAATAAAATCCTCTTGCTTTATCCATGCCGCCTTGCCGTTTCCTAAACCACAATCAACAATCAAAACTTTCTTTTTACCAGCATTTCTCCCGCTGATAACGTCCATGCTCACCCAAATGCAATTCCCCTGCCCTACATTGAAAACATAGACATCAACTGCACAAAATAAAGAACTGAACCAGCAACATAAAAACGCTAAAATCACACCCGCTTTTATAACTCTCTCCAAAAAGATACGCCTTCGAACAATCCATCGAGCGGGGCCAATAGACTTGCATACGAGTCTATAGAACGAACCCGCTTCAAATAAATAACATTCTCGTAAAACGCTCTTTCCTCTGTATCCGACGCCCCATGATAGCGATATATTCTATTGATTTCTTCTACATATGTGCCGGCATCACATTCTGCTTGCTTTTTTTTCAGAAACGCGCGTATGCGACCTACCACTAGCATGATGTTTTCCTCATTTAACATCCTTAAGTGCAAACGTCTCAAATTCATTCCAGATATAGGTAACTCCCACACCCTTCCATTCCTCACACAAGTATCTTCTGCCTTTTGCAATAATTGCAGATCCCCTGCGATTTCTTCTGAGGCTTTATAACCTTCCAATGGCTTGAGAAGAATATTTTCCACCTCCCTAATGCAGTCATCACTGGGATCACCAAGACAAAAACTACTAAAACTGTTGACTATAAAACCTAAAACCACCATTTTTGAATGTTTTCTCATCATAACAAAATCTTTCTTCGAATTGCCTACGCAAGTTTAATTTGATTGCCATTAACGCAAGCATTTTTCCTAAAGTCAAGCTTTTTTATTATTTTTTATCCATCGAGGCGCGAGAAATTGTACCAAAAGATTTTTTCGACAACGAACTTTTTCTTGACTCAGACCATTCGTTTATCGGCTGCGAAAGAAAGGGAAACCGAAAGGCAAAAACGTCATCACCTGCATATGTTGTCTGATGGCAAAGGTGATAAATTAATATAAAACATGGCACATCTTTTATCAGCGTTCAAAGCAATTTGCTGCTTTTGCAATAGATCTATTTATTGTGTTTTCTTGTATAGTAATATGTACGGAGTTTGATTACTTGCTAACTCACCTTTGGATTTAAAAAATGTTTCGGCGACTTCCTTGTTTATTCTGGCATTGCATGGAGTGAAAGCAACTGCAGTAATGTTACCATCGTTGTATTTCCACCAACGATTATGTTCATCTTTGAGAAATATAAAATAATGCCCACTGTCTGACGTTGCTCCACTATGGACGACGACTCCACAAAGCTCCATTTGTGTGCTACCTTGGATGTTTTTAGTACAAAACGCTTGCAAATTAAGCTCAAATGGAAATTCAAAGGAGTCGGCCAGTTTTCTTGATAGACGAAACCTCATGATTTGAAATAACATATAATCTGAAATATGTGCTATTTTTTGTGTTTTTTGCGCATTTCTTGCGTAACATCCTTCGGTATTATACTCATACTTGTTGGGTATTGTGATAGTATTATACTCCTCTTCTAATTTTTGTAAAAGAGTATTATTAGCATTTTTGATTCCTAATGTATAAAATACAGAATTTTCATCTGTTTTGTTCTCTCCTCGTCTTTCATTTTCGTGTTTATACGATATTATAGTCTGTGTGCCATGGTAAACGCATGCCGTTGATCCAGACTTGGCTTTTTCCATGGCATCCAAAAGTCCTGTTATAAATTCCGTAATATCTTCTTGCCGACCGGCTATGTATCCAAGTTGCTCACAGGGCTTTTCCAATAAATTCCTTTCTATAGTTCTATTTGATGGCGGATTTTGCATTAATCGAAAAATTCCTTGGAGACCTTGCAACTGCCGATTATTCCCCGCTGCCATTTGCAATACTGTTGTCCTGATGCTCGGAATCGCATACAATAATTGTACTGAAGCATTTATATAGCATGAAACCCCGAGATTCGCCAATCCTACTCCCGATAGTAGCTGTGATTGTGTTCCCGTTTCAGCTGATCGTGCACTACTTTCACTGCTTCTTGCCGATGACCTCCTTCTCGATAGTAGCTGTGATTGTGTTCCTGCTTCAGCTGATCGTGCACTACTTTCACTGCTTCCTGCCGATGACCTCCCTCCCGGTGGTAACTGTGGTTGTGTTCCCGTTTCAGCTGATCGTGTCGAGCTATCACTTTCGCTTTCGCTCAATGAAGTTTCTTCTTCTTCTCCTTCCGCATTACTGAAACATTTGCAAACAAAACGACCTACGTTGCAAACAAAACGACCTATATTGCAAACAATGCTTTTCCTTTCATCCTTCATTTCCACTGGCTTTTCAATTAGATCGCCTGCTTCGTTCCTTAAAACTTCAAAGATTTTAATTCGATCTTTCAGTGCTTTTTCTTGCCCATTTCCAACCTTGACATGGTACCCGACGCTAGCCATACAAGTCACAAATTTGGATTGACGAGTCTCATATGTACAACATTTATTAATCCAATCATTATAATAACGAATTCCATGTTTATTTTGACACAAACCAGACATACGACTTTCCCCTTCTGTGCGAAATCTCTTCTTTGGCAATTTCCAATTTCCACAATCGGGATCACAGGACGCAATAACGCAAAATAATTGATTATTTGTACGCTTTCTCGTATAACAATACCACCTTTCGTTCTCTGCCTCAAAACTACCATGGTGAGGCGCGACTAAAATATTTACATTTTGAACAAATTGCTGATCTCCTCGAGGTAAAGCACTAAACATTTTGCCTGGAGCATCACCTGGGAATAACATTTTAACACCATTATATTCAATACCTAATACCAAAGACTGTGCACTTTCATTATCGCTTGGTTGAAGTTTATAGTTGTGTTGCGGTATAAGGACAAAAAACTCCAAATTTCCCTTACATTCTTCTTTGAAATTATTTAAGGCATCTTTTATGGATTCAACATCTTGCTCATTATAATCCCAAACCTTAAGGGTCTAAACATCCGTTTCCTTATTTTTCTTCTCCCACCACTGGTTAGACTTTAAGCATTGTGTGGCTTGAGTAATAGCTCCACCAATAATAATCTTCCCTATACGATTGTAAAAATCCCTCAAAATAGAGCTTTGAGAGCCACAAAGCCCATTATAATGGTCAATGTGCAAATGCGTTATCCACAGCATTGATTCTCTAATGTCAGTATTTGAGAAATTTTCAACTTTATTCTCTATAATAGACTTACCACTTGTGCTCCCACAATCAATGATCAATTCTTTCTTGATCCCTTGTGGTTGTTGGACATCGAATAGCACTCTTACAAAATTTCCCGGACCTACGTTATATACATAGACATCAACATCTCCCCAAAGGATAACAATGTGGAGACAAAAACACCCATACACCAAATATTTTTGCCAAAAAGGAAGCTTTAACATGTACCCAAGCTTGAATCTAAGCTTAAACTAATATGGCGAAGATGTCCGACAGGCATTTACAAAATGAACTGGAAGAACATTTTCTTCAATTAATCGATAATCTCTTACGAAGTTTGTAAATTCTCCAAATCCCCCGTAATCCACCCTTCCATTTGTATTTTTTCGGATTTCTTTTATAGTACTATCCCACTTTTCTCGGGAAGCATTTTGGGGAATATGCATTGTCTGCATCATTTTGCGAAGCACCGCCTCTATCCATGCATTCCTATCCGTACGGATCGCTTGCAAAAAAATTCTAAATTCTTCCAACGAAACACGAAGCTCACTAAACCTATAACGATCTATCGCCTCCAATTGCTAGATCCTCTGCTGTACGTCATTAACGATAGCATCGAACGAAACTCTGTCAGTATCCAAAAGATTAAACCAATATTTTAATGGTTTTTTATCCCAATCCTGCCATTGGTCGAAGCATTGATTATATGTCTTTTTATCTTCCCACTTGGGATCTTCATAAATAGCCAATGGGAAAGGAAAAGCCACACCACCTAAGGTTATTCCTAAAACTACGAACGCTATAATTTTATTCATGCCTAGACCTATTTCCATTCGAAACACAAGGGCAAGTCTTTTTTTGTTATTTAATGATTTTGACTTAAACCTCACAAACAAGATCTCATTCGCTATTAGACCTGTTGCAAAAGTAATTATCAAAGGGTATAGGAGGGGATTACCCCAACCTCCCGATTACCTACTCCCGATTCATGCGAATCCAAATCCTCTTCCGAATTCACTCGTCATTTTTTGGGAAATATACTGGAACAATCGTTTCCCATATCGGGCCCGCTCATTTTCTCCGCAGGCGAGATAAATCTGCTCGCCGATCTGCCAATAGGCGACGACCATCGCAGAATTGACTGCCACTTGGACCTGTTTTTGGGCAGCGATGACCGACTCCCTTATGGTGATATATATCTTTTCAGATCGTTCCTCCCTAACGATTGCGTCTTTCTCAACCTTTGCAATTTCGTGCTTTTC
>JAIRLD010000088.1 GCA_031259665.1 Puniceicoccales bacterium
AATACCTTTAATTTAATAAATATTATGAAAAAGTTTAAAATTAGTTCATTGTTGGTGGGCACATTTTTGGTGCCCGTGGTAAGTTATGGATCGGCGGATTTCGATGGAGTCAATGGACACAGTTTGCCGGTGTGGTTGTCAGTGATGCCACGCTTTTTGAGGCGATCAAAGCGAATGATATCGCTAAGGTGCGCTATCTCCTTGATCATGGGGCTAATGTAAATGCTCTCGTAACAGATACGGGTAAATACGGGAATTATGAAGATACTCCACTTACCGAAGCCATTTTAGCAAAAAATATTGACATGGCGCGCCTATTACTCGACCGCGGAGCAAATGTAAATGTCCATTTGAAAAACACGAGTAATGATCCTAACGAGCGGTGGTATTATTGTTATACAAGTCCACTCACCAAAGCCATTGCAAGAAAAAGCATTGACTTGGTCCGCCTGTTACTCGACAGCGGAGCGGATATAAATGTCCGTTGGGGATGGACGGAACAGAATAATAATGTGGAGAAATTTAGTGAATGCAACTGGATCTTTACCCGTTATTCCTGTCCACTTGTCGATGCCATTGGGGAGAAAAATATTGACATAGTGCGTTTATTGTTGGAACGGGGAGCAAAGGTAAATACGGAAGGCGGTGCAACGCGCGTTCCTCTAATTAAAGCGGTAGAAACAGGGAATCTGGATATAGTTCGCCTGCTTTTGGCGCAAGATGGAATCGATGTCAATGCAACCCATGATGTTACTCCCACCCTCACTTGGGATGACTATGAAGCGATCGGATACAGCGGAGGCACGGACGCAGATTTTCAACTATCAAGAACCCATAACGGCACTGCAGGCAGCAGGAAGCAACGCCCAAATTGCTCAATTGCTGCGTGCTTACGGCGCGAGATAGTAATCGGGAAACGGAATGGACCACCACCTGGCGATCGGAGTATCAAATAATCGGGTTACCGGGTGATTTCCGGAAGCGACCACGGCGTACGACACGTAATACAAAGCAACGTATTTCATACGCTTAATGCTTTGGATAGCGAGTGGTTAAGGGGTCTAGTATCGCCAAAAGAGAAACTAATGGCGATGCAGATTATGATCGATCATGATTTGGGCTACTTGTGAAACCTTCCGGGACTTTGTACTCACTGGTGATCTATTTGTTGAACGCACGCTCAACCTTGGGAATCAAGGCCTCAAACCCATGAAGATTGAGTCCGAAGATATCATTGAACAACCTTGGACTTCGCTCAAAAAACTCATAATTGATTTTGTTTTTGCCTCCCGAAGCTCTACTCTGTACAATTTTTATCAGAGTTCAAAGCAATTTGCTGCTTTTTTGTAATAGGCCTAATTAGAACTAAATTATTAATTTTAAAATCGCCTTCAGAACTGCCTTGGGTAGGATCATTCATGAAAATTAAATAAAAAACCATTGTTCAGATAAAATTCGATATTTATCTGTTGACAAATTTCCTATTCGTGATGTCGTTGGCTTCATATGGTTACGAAAAAAATTATTGCAGTCGTTTTAGGGGGATTAATCATGGGAGGAAGTTACATCGCCAATGGTGCTCCTGCTTCTACTAAAAAATCGAAAAAAAGGAAGGAGTTCCAGATATTAAAAAAGCATCTAGAAAATCCCGAGAAAGAAGCTCAGTTGTTGGGTGAGTTGGGAATCACAAAGGATGGGCTTGATGCAAAGACCCGAGCCAGGGCACAGGCAATATGTGATGCATTATTGCCGGTATGTGGAGATGGCGGACTATTAGAAGATTTTGCCACTCAAATTTCCGGCCAAGCTAAAGCCCTTGTTCAAGATGGTAAAGTCCAGGACGGCCAAATGGAGGAATGTCTTCGTTTGGCTTCCCTTAGCTCGAGTATCCGTGAGTTAGGTTGTTCAGCAAAAGGATTTATATATCATTTATCGTCCACAAATGAAGGACAAAGAGCATATGCTTTGGTAGCTTTTGGTGCTTTTATAGAACGAGTAAGGACAATCAGAGACATTTCTGATGCTTCATGTCCAATAGCATTTGTCACTTTTTATGATCAGATTTGTCAGATTTAGGGTATTTTATTAAAAAAATGAAAATTTATGAAAATTTATTTTAGTATATTTAGTTTTTTAGGAGTCATATTTTTCAATAGTGGGAATGTTTTTTCTGCTGGTGCACCGTGTTTCGGTTTTGAGTGTTTTGAAAATGAAAATGCCAACAATCCAGGTGTTGCTTTGGGAGAGTATGGTCATATTCAAGCCAAAAGTGCTCTTACAGCGCCTTTACCAGCCGGTAATCCCGTAGTGCCAGGTGGTAATGATAACGTTAGCTTTTGGGTTTCGTCTTTTCCGTTGGTACATTGGAGTTGTAATCCATATCAATTTGGTGGTCCCTTAAATTTTCAGGAAAAAGCTCAAATGGCAATTGATCGTGCGAGCATTGGTATTCCCGTCAATTTTCAGCATCCTGTTATTATTCAGGCGCTTGCCGCTGGAATACCTATTGCAGCAATCGCGGCAGGATTGGGTGCAGCAGTGTTACCGGTGCAACAATATGTAGATCGTGCATTTACTGGTGGAGGATACTCGAATCCTAGGGCGGCCATGCTCTATAGATTGCGTTATAATCCCGTCCTTCCTCCGGCACTATTGGCAAACCCAAACGGAAATACGGATTTGATGGCGCTTCATATCCATCTTCCCATTCGAGTGAGTAAAAATATGAAAGAATTGCAATGCAATGGACTACTTGATCCTGTGACGTCTAATCAGATTTCTGCTCAAAATCCTGTTAATCCGCCGCCACCGCCTGGTTCATATATTTCAATAAAGTTCAGAATTGACGGTATTTTTGCTGCCGCAGGACTTCCTACACCGTCAAGTATAACTGTAGTTTCACATGATATGATTCCGGAAAATTGATTGTTTTGGAATAACAAAAATAACATTATTGCCCCGACCTCCCGAGTACCTACTTCCGATTCATGGGAATCCAAATCCACCCCCGAATTCCTCCGTCATTTTTTGGGAAATGTACTGGAGCGACTGTTTTCCATATCCGGCCCGTTCATTTTCTCCGCAAGCGAGGTAAATCTGCTCACCGATCTGCCAATAGGCGACGACCATCGCAGAATTGACTGCCACTTGCACCTGTTTTTGGGCAGCAATGACCGACTCCCTTATGGTGATATATATCTTTTCAGATTGTTCCGCAGCCACTTTCTGCTACAGATAAAATTCGCAAAAAGATATTACAAAATT
>JAIRLD010000064.1 GCA_031259665.1 Puniceicoccales bacterium
CTTAACAATATTTTTTGTATTTAATTTTTTCATTTTTTATCCAATGTGTTAATTTTTCATTCAATACATTTAGATTGCAGATCATCTGCGACCATAACTATATAGTAAAATGTTTTTAATATTTATCAAATAATTATTTTTGTTTTTTGACAAACTTCACCCAACCGTCAGATTTTCCAGTTTTTTGCAATTCAGGGCAAAAAAATCGGAACAGAGATATTTCCTCCGTTCCGAATGCGCTTTACCCATATCTAAGCATTTCGTGCACAATACTTCAGTTCTTTGCTACACAGTTAGCATCTGATTTCATCGCCCATTTTCGCACTGTTGTTCATTAATAAAATTCTAATTATTATATTCCTAAATAGATTGCTAACCCTTGCGTCATCATTGGAGAGAGATCCAAAGGCGTCCTGCCCTATTCTCCATAATATTTAGTCGATGGCAGCCCATCCCAACAACACCTTCACAATCTTTGGATGGCTCCGATATATAGCCCAATGGAGCAGCTTCGCGCCATACCTATCATCAAACATCCACTGCATTAGCGCTTGTTCTAGTAACATTCCTACGATCTCTTCTCTGCCCATTTGTTTTGCTATACGAAGCGGGCGTTTCACCATAACGATTTTCGAGCACGTTAATGCCTTCTACTTCTAATAACGCCCTTACGGCCTCTACTCGGACCTTTACGGCTGTATGGAGCGACGTCTCTCATTGTAAATCGTTGAATATTCACATTAGCACCTTGCTCTCTATCAATATCCTTATGACATCTAAAAAATGCCATGCCTTAAGGCATAATGGAGCGGTGTTTGGCCTTCATGATTTCGAGCATTCACATCAATACCTTCTACTTCCAATAACGCCCTTACGACCTCTACTTGGCCATTCCTTACGGCATAATGGAGCGGCGTTAAGCCATAATAATTTTGAGCATTCACGTCAGCACCTCGACCGATTAACGTCCTTATAGCCTCTAAATTGCCAGTTTCAACGGCATAATGCAGCGGTGTCATGCCATTCTCGCCCTGAGCATTCACATCAATAGTTGCCCAATTAAGATCCGTCCAACGCCTACCTCGAATCCCTGCCCAAACGTCTCTTGCTGGCAACACTTCTATAGCCTCCACTTCGTTCCCAAATGCAGCCCAATGAAACGGCATTTCGCCACGCCTATGCTGAGCACCAGCACCTTGCCTACGCTGAATACCGACGTCTCGCGCTAGCAACATTCTGGCATCTACTTCGCCCATTCGTGCAACCTCATAGAGCGGCACTTCGCCTCGCCTACGCTGAGCATTAGCGCTTCGATTCAATATCCTTACGGCCTCTAAATCGCCATTCCTTGTGGCCAAATGGAGCGGCGTTAAGCCATCATCGTTCTGAGCATTCACGTCAGCACCTCGATCAAGTAACGTCCTTATAGCCCCTAGATCGCCAATTTCAACGACATAATGCAGCAGTGTTGCATTCGTTTCATCTCGCTCATACACATTGATGGCATTCACATCAATAGTTGCCCAATCACGATCCACCCAACGTCTACCTCGAATCGCTACCCAAGTGTCTCTTGCTGGCAACGCTTCTGCAGCCCTATGAAGCACCTCTTCGCCACGCCTATGCTGAACATCAGTGCCTTGTTCTAGCAACATTCTTCTGGCATCGCCCATTTGCATTCTGACATCTAAATCGCCCATTTGTGCAGCCCCATAGAGCGGCATTTCACCTCGCCTCTGAGTACCAACGACTCGTCTACCCTGAGTAGCAGCACCTTGCTCCAATATCCTTATGACATCTAAATTACCATTCCTTGTAGCCAAACGAAACGGCATTTCGCCTCGCCTCTGAGTACCAGCGACTCGTCTACCCTGAGTAACAGCACCTTGCTCCAATATCCTTATGACATCTAAATTACCATTCCTTGTAGCCAAACGAAGCGGCGTGTCGCCACCGGCCTGAGCATTTACGTTAGCACCTTGCTCTATCAATATCCTTATGACATCTAAATTGCCATTCCTTACGGCCAAATAGAGTGGCGTTTCGCCACCACCGGTCTGAACATTCACGTTAGCACCTTGCTCTATCAATATCCTTATGACATCTAAATTGCCATTCCTTACGGCCAAATAGAGCGGCGTTTCGCCACCACTGTTCCGAGCATTCACGTCAGCATCTCGACCGATTAACGTCCTTATAGCCCCTAGATCGCCAATTTCAACGACATAATGCAGCAGTGTTGTATTTCGCTCATCTCGCGCATTCACATCGATAGCATCCACATTAATAGTTGCCCAATCAAGATCCTCCCAACGAAAAGCTTTGCAAAGATGACTTGTACTAAATAGACATCCGCTTATTGCAATATATTTAATGATATTTTTTGTATCTAATTTATTCATTTTACCGTATTCTTAATCTTTATTCTAATTTCTAATATAGCTCCCCAACCATGGTTTTGTACTACACACAATTTATAATACCTGTCAAGCAATTATTTTTGTTTTTCTGATAAACTTCACACAACCATCAAATTTTTCTCAGTTTTATTCTACGATTTAGGGTAAAAAAAAATCGGAACAGATATTTCATCTGTTCCGAATGAGTTTTATCAATAGCTAGGTGTCAATTAATGAATGAGCTAATTTCGCCAGAATTAATACCATCTTCTAGAGGACCTAGCGGCCTCCCTTTTTAGCATGTCTGATTGCATCACCCGTTTGCGCATTGTACCGCCTCAATAAATCTATCACTGTTTGATTTTTAGCTACATCTAACGGCGTTTCGCCATTTTTATTCTGAACATTCACGTTAGCGCGTTGCTCGAGCAACACTCTCATAGCCTCTATTCGACCCTTCCTTACGGCCAAATAGAGTGGCGTTTCGCCACCACCGGTCTGAACATTCACGCTAGCACCTTGCTCTATCAATATCCTTATGACATCTAAATTGCCATTCCTTACGGCCAAATAGAGCGGCGTTTCGCCATTTTTATTCTGAACATTCACGTTAGCGCGTTGCTCGAGCAACACTCTTATAGCCTCTATTTGACCAAATTCTACAGCCCAATGGAGCGGCGTTTCGCCATTTTTATTCTGAACATTCACGTTAGCGCATTGCTCGAGCAACACTCTTATAGCCTCTATTTGACCAAATTCTACAGCCCAATGGAGCGGTGTTTGGTTATTACCGTCCTGAATATTCCCATCAGCACCACCTTCTAGCAACGCTTTTACGGCCTCTATTTTGCCCTCCCTTACAGCCCAATGGAGCGGCGTTTGGTTATTTTTATTCTGAACATTCACCTTAGCGCGTTGCTCGAGCAACACTCTTATAGCCTCTATTTTGCCTTCCTTTACAGCCCAATGGAGCGGCGTGTCGCCAAAATAATCCTTAGCGTCTATCTCAGCGCCTGAAGTTTTCAACGCTTTGATGGCCTCTACTTTGCCTTCCTTTGCAGCCCAATGGAGCGGCGTTTCTCGCCACTTATCCCTAGCATCCACTGCAACTCCTGTGCTTAGCAGCACTACTACAATCTCTCTTTCGCCATACCATGCGGCCCAATGAAGCGGTGTTTGGTTATTACCGTCCTGAATATTCCCATCAGCACCACCTTCTAGCAACGCTTTTACGGCCTCTATTTTGCCCTCCCCTGCAGCCAAATGGAGCGGTGTTAAGCCATTATTATCCACAGCATTCACCTTAGCGCGTTGCTCGAGCAACGCTTTGATGGCCCCTACTTTGCCTTCCTTTGCAGCCCAATGGAGCGGCGTTGCTTGCCACTTATCCCTAGCATCCACTGCAACTCCTTTGCTTAGCAGCACTACTACAATCTCTCTTTCGCCATACCATGCGGCCCAATGAAGCGGTGTTTGGTTATCACCGTCCCGAATATTCCCATTAGCACCACCTTCTAGCAACGCTTTTACGGCCTCTATTTTGCCCTCCCCTGCAGCCAAATGGAGCGGCATTCTGCCATTATTATCCACAGCATTCACCTTAGCATCTCGAGTTAATAACACTTTTATGACCTCTACTTTGCCGCACGCGGCTGCTACATGGAGCAGCGTATAGCCATTTTCATCTTGAAGATCTACACCGAAAGTATTCACATCAATACCTTCCCAATTGAAATCTTCCCAGCGAAAATCCCCGTAAATGTGATCGATACTAAGTAAACATCCACTTATTGCAACATACTTAATAATATTTTTCATATTCAATTTATTCATTTTTTATTCCTTATGTTAATTTTTTATTTAATATATTCCAGTCGCAGACCTCTTGTGACCATGGCTGCATAGTAAAATGTTTTTAATATTTATCAAGCAGTTATTTTTGTTTTCTTCGAATAAAACTCATACAACCATTAGATTTTTTAATTTCACTCACAACTTACGGCTCCAAAAAAGCTTGTTTCCGGACATGCCCGAATCTGATTTCATCGCCCGTTTTTGCACCTCTGTTCTCTAATAAGGCTTTCACTACTTCGCCGTTAGCTAAACTTATCATTGCGCACCTAATTCTTTCATTAGACCTGTTGCAAAAGTGATTATCAAAGGGTATAGGATGGATTACCCCAACCTCCCGATTACCTACTTCCGTTCATGCAAATCCAAATCCGCTCTTCAGATTAACTATCTCTGCTATGATCTTGAACCGCTCATGAACCACTCATTAAACCTCTCTCCCTTTTCTGTATCTCTTGATAACCCTACAAACACTAGCTCCATCAAGACCAAACAGTGCACCCATAAATCTCTGAGTAACGTAATGCCTATAGAACATGATGAGTAAAATCATGACCCCACTCCTGATATCCAGCTTGTGAATTTATCAGAGTTCAAAGCAATTTGCTTCCTTTGCAACAGGTCTAGTATAACGGCGCATATTGATGGCTTTAGGTGGTGGTTATGCGACCCTTCAAAGGACCATACAATTTTCAAGTGAGGTAAGCAACATTCGATCGCCCCAATTCCAGATCCTGCACAGGGTAATTAAGCCCCTATGGCTATCCAGGGTATTCCATGGTAACGTAGGAATATCCTAACGCCTCTGGCAATGGGATATTTTCTGCGCGCTTTGCGCACAGTTTTTATTCCCAAGTCATTGGGGTACTCCAAGACTCGTGGAATTTCGGAGATTGCGGTCAAAATTTTTCATTTACCACGACCATTGAATCCTTTGACTCATGGAGAGGAATGAGTGTATTGACTGAAATATGCATAATTTTAATTTTTCCGTTTTACGGGGGAATATTTAAGGGCGGGAGTTATGCGAGTTTGGCGGAGCAGTTTTGGAAATTAAAGGAATATTTTTATGATATTGGCACATATTACCGTTAACATTGATCCATTTGCGATTCATTTTCCGGAGAGTTGGGGGATTGGAGGTATTCGCTGGTACGGGATCTGCTATGTTGTCAGTTTTTTTCTAGTGCAATTTTTTTTAACGTTTTATTCTCGGCGTAAGATTTCGCCGTTAACGTCGATTCAAAACGATATTCTATTGTTGTATACCGCATTGGGTGTAGTTATTGGGGGGCGTTTTGGACATTGTTTACTTTATAATTGGGAGAATTTCGCAATTAATCCTTTAATTTTTTTTCAAGTTTGGAAAGGAGGGATGGCGAGTCACGGTGGTTTTATTGGAGGGATTTTAGCGATTTTTTATTTTGCGAAGAGGTTCCGCTATGATCTTTTTCTGGTAGGCGATATCATTTGTTCGGTTATTCCGTTATGTTTGATGATTGGTCGTTTAGGAAATTTTGTCAATGGGGAATTAATTGGGCGTTTAACGGATGTACCTTGGGGGGTTATTTATGGTGATGAGGTAGGGAAGCTAGCGCGTCATCCTTCGCAATTGTACGAGGCATTTTGGGAAGGTTTTCTACCATTTATCGTGGTACAGGTTATCATTTGGAGGAAGCATTTTCGATCCGGCTATTTAGGTGGATTATTTTTAGTTTTATATTCCGTAGGGCGAATTGGGTGTGAATATTTTCGGGAGCCGGATGCGGGATTAATTTTAGGGATGACCCGGGGGCAATTTTTCAGCATATTTCTATTTATTTTCGGGGTAATTTTAATAATTCTCAGGAGAGGAGACCGATAAAAATACGATTAATTCCGTCCATAATCGTTTTCCGAGATGCGTGGGAGATCCGAATCTTTTCTGATATCAAACCATTGGAGTTATTTAATTTACCGATCCCAAAATTTTCACATTACTGAATATTCGAAATATTTCTTATATTTTTTTGATCGAGTTATGCCATTGGTTGTTGGCTTATTCAAGTCGTTCAACAGCCTGATCTTTTTCTCTCCCTTTGATATGAGTCACCTTCCTATCTTTCCTGTTCAAGACTTGCGAGTTGAATGGTCAAATTAACCTCTTCCCTTAATTCTTTGGCCTTCTGGTTATTTCCGATTTTCCCATAAAGATCGGCCGGTTGGTTATACCAAGCCGCCTGCCCATTACTTCCAAGATCATTCCAAGCCTTCCGATCAACATCGTCTGTGGTAGCCTCCCATTGTCCATTGGCTTTTTCAAGAAATTGAGCGGCTCGATCATTATCTCCGGCTTGAATAAAAGCATTGGCTAGAAGAAAACACCATTAGCACGTTTCTCAGTTCCTAGCCGATCCCAAGCTTCTTGTCCTTCACGAGATTCCCATTGTTCGGCGGCTTGATTGAGATGTGGAATGGCGTCCTGTGGATTGCCGTTAGTGATCGCTTCTTTTGCCTCAAGTTGGTGAGATGTAGCCCGTCCAATTGGGCCTTTCCGAACCCATTCGGCTTGCTCGGTGTGCTCTCTAGCCAAATCGGGTTTTCTGAGTTGCGTATAAAGCTCAGCCATCTTATCATGCCAACTTGCTTGTCCTGTATCTCCAAGGATTTGCCAAGCTTCCTGACCTGCTGGAGTATTCCATTGCCCAGAGGCTTTCTGAAGCCATGCAAGGGCCTTTGATTGCTTGCCTAATGATTGTTGAGCCAAGGTTTGACAATCTTGAGAACGCCTATTTGGGCCTCTCCGGGCCCATTCAGCTTGAGTAGTATGATGTTTAATTTTTGCACCATTTTGGTGGTGGTGGTGTGGTCCAACTCGGTCACCGAGCTGATTGAGTTGTCTATAGAGATCGGCCATCACTTTATGCCAATTGGCTTGTCCTTCATCTCCAAGGGCTTGCCAAGCTTCCCGACCTGCTGGAGTATTCTGTTCCCTTTCGGCTGCATCAAGCAATGGAAAGGCATTCGTTGCATCTCCTTTTTTTATCAATTCTTCGGCTCGGTTTTGATATACATTAGAATGCTCGAGGGAGTCATATTGTTCCAAATTTTTTTACCTATAGGGCCTATTGCCGACTGTATTTGATCTATGTTTTTTCCTTTATTAAAAATGATTGAAGTACATGGGATTGTATCTTTTCTATTAAGCGGTCCTATAGTAACTTTTGTTTCATGAAACAAACTTCCAGATTTTCTCACCCTTTCCATCGTAACCTTGAGAGGTATTCCGTTTATGTCGAAAAAAATTCCTTCCGCTTTAGTTCCTCTTTTGGCAATATCATGCAAGTTACATAGGTTTTGCACATCTTTTTGCGAAAACCCAAAATTAGAATCTAGTGTACTCATGTTTTTTCTCCTTTGATGGTTCAATTATTCTGATTTTTTCTTTTCTTGTAATGTGTTCTTTAATTATTTATTTTTATTTTTGTTAATACAATGTTTTTAGGCTATTTTCTCGGCAAATAAATTATTAATTTTAAAATATTTATTGCCATTTCCATCGATTTTATGGATTATTTGTGATATATTTCTTTTTTCTGGGAATAGTTTTAATAATTTTCAGGGGGAGCGGAATCGATGAGAGTACGGTTAATTTCATTTAAGCGCGATTAATTTTGTCCATAATCATTTTCCGGGATACGCGAAAGGCTCCCGGATTTTTTTTGTTGATAGGGTCAGAAATTATCAAAGATTAGGAGATCAGGTTTTGAATTTACAGAGAAAAGTATGGATTACTGTCAACCGAAACGGGCTGAATTTTAGTACATTTGAAGTAGGGAGTGGTGAAAGGAAAACCTTGAGGAAGTTACTGGATAAGGTGGATAAGAAAAACTGAAGGTAGTATGCACGGACGGAAATCCAACCTAAACGCAGGTATACGGCACGTTATAACCAAAGCGGAAATATGTTTAGTAGAAAGCTATAATAAAAGAAAAAGGCTTATCCTCGAAAGTAATACAAATTTCTCTAGCGTTATTTCTCCTCAATAATATAGCTAATTTGATAACGATACCCTGCTCACAACATCCATTGTTAGCAACATCCTGTCTTCTAATTTCTATGAGAAGCCTGTAAAGCAACACCCGCCCAACTGGATTAGCTGCTATTGTACGAAACACCCTCATAAAGCTCATGCGCTCAGCAGGCGTTCCTCCTAGCGATACCATAATTTGCCCTGGTGCTTGAGGTGCAGCACCTGATACAAATCCAAAATTATAGACAGGACAGAAAACCAGTTTACATACCACTACGTAATCGGTGAAGCAAGATTATTCGCATCCACATTCGCACAGGACCACACGGCTGCTTCAGGAGTCGTTGGCTGATGGCCATCCGTTTGGAAATAACAACGCCACCGCTACTAATTTTCCGGATTAGCAATCTTCATGTCGCGACTATTTCTTACTTTTTTCGGAATTCTGACCTTTCACGATTTTGAGACTTACCTTGCTCCTGGGGGAAACCTTTACGGAGGCACTCCCACACTTCACTTTATCCTCTCCTCCTTTCGACTGTTGCTTATGCCCGTTTCGGCTTTCTTCTATTTGATTAATCCTTGAAAGGATAAGTGACTGAATACGTGGCTCAGAACGATATGCGATACCTTTCAAATATCGTTTTTTATCCTCGCTTTGCGTATTAGCAAATTCATCCAAATCTTGAACAATTGCTTGCAAAGATGCTAGCCTTCCTTCCACAAGTATCAATTGCTCATCCTCCTCAAATAGAGGACTTGTTTGTAGTTGGTTACGGCATTGCTCAGCAGAATCCTGGAAACTTGTCACCGTATTCGAAGACCATTCCACTTTCAACCCCTCAATTCCACAACTAAAAACTATTTCAGCTTGGTTCAATAAAGCGCTTGAAGAAGCATACATATCACCAAAACGGAAACCCAAAAACACTGTAACAATTTTAACTAATCTTAACTTTCTCATAAAAACATCCCTCTAAAAATTCATCTATAATATTAATTAACAACAGATAGAGACTGTCAACATTTATTATTGCGCCGCTTCTCCTTGAACTAATCGCCAGTTAATTATTGGAGGGCTTACAATCGCATTACAACAATTTGTTGCAACTAAATGAGCCAATCGAAACCGAACAGGTATTTCAATATTAACTAATGCTCCCATATCCAACCATTTTCTAAACATATTTAAACCTGACACAAGTACCCTTCTGAACATACAAGGTAAAATACTAACCGGCTTGATACATCCCCCGTGGCCAAAACGCATACGAACCGGATTAGCAACAGTATGCCTCCCCATTCTATAGGCATTCTCCGATAAATCATCTCCTTCGTAAAATCGAGCAATTGACGGTAAAAATCCAGTGCCAACTGGAATTCCTCTCCCAGGATCTGCAGATAACAAAGCATCTTTATGAAATAACTTCAATTCTGCCGGTACATTATAATTAGGAGCTCCCAGTATCGTCCGCATTTCTTCATGTTTAAAATGACACCAAGTAAAAAGCTCACTTATATCCCCATAATAACACCTACTTAGATATTGATAACAATCTTTATGTCGTGATCACTTCTTCTTTTTCCTCAGAGTTCCCATTCTTTACGACTTCAGAATCTGTCTTGCCCTGAGGAAATGTTGGCACAGAAAGTGATAGGGAAGCATCTCCATAATCTGCCCTATCTTCTTCTTCCTCCGCTTGTTCCCCATTTTCCACCAGGCCTTTCTCTATTTGTCCAAGCCTCCAAAGAATAAAAGACTGAACACACGAATCAGAATTACATGCGATAAGCTCCAAGCGCTGTTTTCTATCGTCATTCCTCTCCTTGGAAAACTCATCTAATTCTTGAACAATTTCCAATATAGACTCCATCTGTACCTTCATAAGTACTAAGTGTTCATCATTCGTGCGCGGAAGATTTTCTTGCAGCTTTTTACAACACGCCTCAACGGAATTCCGAAAACTTGTCACCGTTTTTGAAGACCACTCCGCTCGTAACCCTTCTATGCCATAATCGATAATCATCTGAGCCTCATCTAACAAAGCTTCACTTAAAGAAGCATACATATTGCTAAAACAAAGACCACAAACTACCATAAAAACTTCAACCAATTTTAACTTTCTCATAAATAAAACTTTCTAAAAACTCACTTCCTATACCGGATAACAATTGATAAGGATTGTCAAGCTTTATTATTGCGCCGCTTCTCCTTGAACTAATCGCCAGTTAATTATTGGAGGGTTTATAATTGCATTACAGCAATTTCTTGCTACTAAGCTAGCCAACTGAAATCGTTTAGGCGGAAGTATGCGCGCAGGAGAGCAAGCAACCGGATTAATTGGCCCTCCATGGCCAAAACGCATGAAAACAGGACGATTAGCCGGATCATGCCTCGCCATTCTGTAGGCGTTCTCCGATAAATCATCCCCTTCACGAAACCGGGCATTCGACGGTAAAAATCCGCCACCAACCGGAATCCCTATTCCTCCTGGATTTACAGATAACAAAGCCTCCTTATGCAATAATTTCACTTCTGCTGGTACATCATAATTAGGAGCTCCCAGTATCGTTCGCATTTCTTCATGCCTAAAATGACACCATGTAAAAAGCTCACTTATATCCCCATAATAGCATCTACTCAGGTATTGATAACGAGCTGGAGTACAAGATAAACGCTCTCGAGAAAACCGGTCATAATTCCTTAAACTATGAAACCAATGCAACATTTCGTGAAATAAGGCGATATCTGGATCCCGAAAGAAAGGAGAAGTATTGATCATTGGTGGCGGAAGCAGCGTTATATGACAAGTCGGAATCGCTACCTGTTTCCCACAAAAATTTATCTCAGGAGGTGAAGCAACACCTCCAGCCCCTCCGAATAGAAAACCAAAAGCATTACGCCCTAAAAGAATATGAATCATTCTATTCAGATTTCTCATAGATAGGGAAGCTACCGACATCAAAATACCCTGCTCGCAACATCCATTGTTAGCAGCATTCTGTCTTCTAATTTCTATGAGAAGCCTGTAAAGCAACACCCGCCCAACTGGATTAGCTGCTATTGTACGAAACGCCCTCATAAAGCTCATGCGCTCAGCAGGCGTTCCTCCTAGCGATACCATAATTTGCCCTGGTGCTTGAGGTGCAGGACCTGCTGCAAATCCAAAATAACGCCCAAAAAATGCGTTCACATACCACACCGTAATCAGCGAAGCAAGATTATTCGCCTCCACATTCGCGCAAGACCATTGGGCCGCTGCAGGAGTCGTCGGCTGATTGCCATCCGTTGGGAAATAGATATCACCGACGATATTATTAGCAGCATCTCGCACTATGAAATGCTCAAAAAATTGCAGTGCCCCAGGGGCAACTGCTCCCCTTGTGGCTACCGCCGGAGGTGGATTCTGAGTACAATCTGTACAGCCTGAGCATCTTCCAGGAGTGCCCGCCGGAAAATCCAGATGTGGTGCCGGTGCTGCCGCAGACCATACAAAAACATTTCCTAAAGAAAGTAAACAAATCGTACAAAACACCACCGCTTTGATCACCCGATGTCTTAACAACAACATACAGATCCATTAAAGGCAAATCAATACCTATCGTCAAGCGTTTGTTTGTATATCAGCAATTTTTATGCGTTTTTAACGTTTCCTATTCCAACAATAGCAATGAAGACTAAAACAAATGGGCCATTCGGGTTTTGGCAACTTTTATGTCGTGGCGAATTTGCTCCACTAATAATACCTGCGACGTAAATCGCTTCTCCCCACGAATATGACTCCAAAATTGAACCTCTATCGCCCTACCTTGACTGCGTAAAATAACCGGATCAAAACTGTGTACCTCTAAAGTAACCTCCGGAATACCTTCGAAAAATGTCGGCCGTATCCCGAAATTCGCTATACCCCAAATATATTCTCCCTCACCATTTAAACGATAGCGCACCAAATAAACACCAAATTTTAATAGTAAATCATTCTCAAACCGTACGTTCAATGTCGGATAACCCAGCTTTTTAGCAATCCCTCGACCTTTTAATACTATCCCTACTAAGGAATAGGGATAGCCTAACATCCGATTCACCCGATCAATGTGCCCATCGTTGAGATACTTGCGAATAGTCGAACTACTTACCCGCTGATTCTCAAAAAATATAGATTCCTGTACCTTTACCTCAAAATTTTGACCAAAATCCTTCAAAACCCATGGATCCCCTTCACAACCTTGGCCAAATTTAAAATTTTTACCCACACATACTCCAACTAATCGATGAAACTTTTTTTGTAGCAAAAAAATAAAATCCTTCGCCCGAATCGTACTAAATATTTCCGTAAAACATTGCTCGATAAAATAATCCACAGCTAAAAACTTTAGTCGCTCAGCTTTTTGCTCTCGCGTCGAAATGAGTTTCTTAGGACGATTTAAAATAACCGATGGATGGGGCCAAAAAGAATAAACCACCGCCGCCGCATGGAGACGCTGTGCCTCGTTGCGCGCCGATACTATGACCGCCTGATGCCCAATGTGTATGCCGTCAAATGCTCCTAATGCAAGCACAACAGGCCGATCTATTGGGATAAAATCATCCCTCGCTGTTAAAATCCGCTCCATCGTTATTCACAGAATATCTGTAATCGCTAGGAGGCAATGCTCAATTTCATTGTATTCCATTGCTAAAAGATTGTCTAACGCCACCGCTTGATCCAATCGAAAATTGCCCGTTCTCGTCCGACATAATTGCGATAAATAGGCCCCACAACCAAGTTTTTGTCCCATATCGTGGGCCAATGTCCGCACATAGGTCCCCTTCGAACAGGCTACCCTAAAGGTCACCGAAGGCAACGCAACCTCATGGATTAAAAATTCATAAATCTTTGCAAGTCGCGGTTCACGTTCGATCGTTTCACCCCTACGGGCTAGTTTGTAGAGCGGCTGACCGTTAACTTTCTTAGCAGAAAACATGGGAGGCAATTGTAATTGATCGCCTAAAAATTGCTGTGCACATCGGCGAATTACTTCCTCCGATACACGAATTTCGTGAGTTGCGACGACCTCCCCTTCGCCATCGTAGGAATCCGTTTCCTGGCCGAGACGGAGCGTTCCTTCGTAGGTTTTATCCTGATTGATGACGTATTGGGAAATTTTTGTCGCGTTACCGATGAGTAAAACGAGTAGTCCCGTCGCCATGGGATCTAACGTCCCCGCATGGCCAATTTTCCGAACCCTTAATCGATTACGTAACTTAGCTACGACGTCATGTGACGTCCACCCTATTGGCTTATCGACTAACAAAACACCGTTCATGGATGCTTCCCAGAAAAGGAATCCATATGCGCTTGCAATGCAAAAGCCAAAGATGCAAAAAAATAGGGCGGAAAGCCAACCCCGCCTTACTTCCTATAAACCACTTTCTAATGTATTATTCTACTATTAAATTCCTACTTCTGAGTTCTTGCAGAAAAGCATCAAATATTTTCTCCGTTTTATTCTTATTTGGAACTTCTAATTTATTCCAAATGCCCTGCACAAAATCCCTTGATAAAGAATTGGGGGCAAGTAAATCAGCGACATCATCACTGAACCTATTTTGGGTAACAAAAATATCTGCAAGCCTACTTAACGATTGAACTAAGTGCTTTCGTTGCTCTTCCTCTCGACCTTCCTCTCGGCCCTCTTCTCGGCCTTCCTCTCGGCCTTCCTTTCGAATATCGTTAGCAATCGTTTGGGCACTAAACAGGGCATTGACCTCCCTTTGAAACATATCATCGTCTACTTTTCCTTTCTCTAGAATATCCAACGCTTTATTTACTTTCTCCGACTTAGCTAAAGGCACCACGTAATATTCCTTCCTTTTTAATTGTTCGTCATTATTCGCTGCCCACCATCGGATCCCTAACAATTTCAACCATTCCTTTCCTAAGGTACCAATTGGTTTACCTTTTACAATTTCAATTTCTTCTCCATTTAAAATGTTTTCCACCACTTTTTTGAGACCAATCATCGATTGGAAGGGAATACCTTCCTGACCAGGAACCCTTTCAGGTCCATTTTTTCCTTGTCTTTCTTTTACAAATCGCAACCTCTCCACACCCTCATTAGTTTCATAATCAAAAAAAGCAATTACTCGAACTTTATTTTCCCCATACTTCACCTCCAAGTCATTTTTGTATTTTAAAAACCGATCAACTGGCTTACCCTCATCTTTGCGCTGCATTTCTATATCGAACCAAAGTACATAATCTTCCTTTCTTGTTCTCACTCCCCCCAGCTGCATAATTGTACATTGACATACAATATCACAACGCAACTCAACGAGCTGCTTTTCCCGTTCAGAATTTGTTCTTCCTTTCACTGGCTCAGTTCTAGCTGTCAATATTGTGCCATCGACTATTTCCATATCTTCAATGTGTTCCTCATCAGGGGTATCCTCATCATTTTCATAAGCCGGGAAACACAAACCATTTAACAACGACTTTAATCTCTCCTTCGCTTCTGTTCCGCCATCTTTCATCCCGATAAACAACACCTTAAACGTCAAATCGTAGGTCGGATTGGCTATACAAATGAAGTCACCTTTTTCAAATTTTTTGCTGCCAATATTGAATGCCTTTTGCGTTTCGCTTCCTTTACCTTGAAGATCTCGATATGGCCCTCTGGCCCTTAGGAAAAGCGATTCTCCACCGAATAACGAACCAAACAACAAAAACTGTAAACAAAACCCTGAAAAAATCTCTTTCAACATAACCTTATCAAGAGACATACAAAAAAACTACCCTGTCAATAAAAATACTCGCCACTGTGTTTTTAATTTATTTTTAACGAACACCGTTCATGGATGCTTCCCAGAAAAGGAATCCATATGCACTTGCAATGCATTTATGAAGTTTTTTTCAAATTTCTCGTAGGGATCATTCACCGTAAAAGCTACCGCACAGAAGTGCCCACCCCCCAAAAACTTAGCCGCAAAAAGATCTAGCCGTAATGCCGGATCATCCGAACGAAGACTAACCCGCGTCTTCCCCTCCCGATCATAGGCAATCGCCGCAATGCGTACCCCTTTTATGGTGCGCGGAAAATTTACTAACCCTTCCGTATCATTCGCCGTCGTACCGGTCTCCATAAAGTCTTGCTCCGTCAACCGTCCCACACAAATCGTACCTTCGGCATAAAACTCGAGGGAGGCTAAAAACCGTTGGAGCAGTGCGAATTTTTCCCGGGGCTCATTCTCGTAAATTTCGACAAAAATGCGATGGGGATCCGCCCCCCATAAGGCAAGTTGGGAAGCTAAAAATAACGTCCGGGCTACCGTCGATGAATAGCTAAACTTCCCCGTATCGGTCACAATCCCAACGTATAACGCCGTCGCCGTTGCCGCTCCAACTGTCCATTGTTTCTGCTCAAGAAAATCCGCAATAATCTCGCAGGTCGCCGCCGCCTCGGGATAGAAAAAATTATGACACGCAAACTTTTCTCCAGAAACATGGTGATCGATCAACATGAGTGGCTTCGGTAACTTTTTTGCAAAATCGCCAGCCCGTAACATGATTCCGCAATCCACAAAAATATACTCATCGGCTGCCATTTCCTCCGGCCGCACGAAGTCGTAATCCTGAGCAATCCATTGCAAATTCAGCGGAAACTTATCCTCCGCTAACCCCATCAGCGGCATCGCACCGCACTGCATTAAAATATCCCGCATGGCAACCTGCGCGCCAATACAATCACCATCCGGATGCAAATGCCCAAAAATGCCAATACGCTTTCCTTTGAGCTGCTCACAAACGGAAAAAAATTGTTCGGCACCATCAAAATGTTCCATGACATTCATAGCCGTTCCGCAATAAGTCCATTTAATTTGCGAATATCCCGACAAAATAGCCGAATACCTTCGGATAACTTTTCCGTCGCCATTCGATTTTCATTCAGCGCTAACCGAAAATCGGGCTCCTTTAGTGCCATTTTTCGTTCCCATTCTCCGCCTATCGACTCCATTTCATTGGATACGATGCCCTCCGTTTGAGTCAATTGTTCGAGTAATCTGGGACTAATCGTCAGTAAATCGCAACCCGCAAGTGCTGTAATTTCTCCAACATTTCTAAAACTTGCCGCCATAATTTCCGTTTTGTAGCCCCACTTTTTGTAGTAACTAAAAATGCGCCGCACCGACTCCACGCCCGGATCAAAACCAGCTACTAAAGCCTCTGGATTATTCAATTGGTACCAGTCCAAAATGCGGCCAATAAATGGGGAAATCAATGTTACTCCGGCCTCCGCGCATGCCACCGCCTGCTCCAAAGAAAATACCAATGTCATATTGCAATGAATCCCCTCTTTTTCAAGAACTTTAGCAGCCTGAATACCTTCCCAGGTTGCTGCAATTTTTATGAGTACGGATCGTCGGGAAATTCCCTTAGCTCGATACAAATCGATCAATTCTCGCGCTTTATTGGCCGTCGCCACAGCATCGAACGATAGGTGGGCATCAACCTCCGTCGAAATGCGACCGGGAATAATTTTTAAAATTTCTACCCCCATCTCGACAACGAGGCGATCGAGAATCTGATCGGATCCCCATCCATCGTAAAGTGTTAAAATATTTTTCAAAAAATACGGCTGCTCCATAACCGTTTTAAGGACGACTGACGGATTGGTTGTCGCATCTCGCGGCCGAAATTTTTCGATAACGCCCAAATCACCGGTATCTGCAACCACCGTAGAATAAGTTTTTAATTGATCGAGTAGATCCATCGAATTGCGATCATTTAAATTTTTAAAAAAATACAATAATTTTCAATCGACTCTCGCTCCATCGGGAACGATTTTTGGTACTAACAACTAAAGATATGGAGATTTCCAATAATGCAACAACAAAGCTATAGAAAGCCGCAACATTTCCAAGCTTTTTGTAGTACTTTGTCCTTCTTTGAAGCCTTGCCAAATAGTATCTAAGCACTGAGTTTCAGCTCTTTACCAAACAAGTTTCCGCTTTTGCTACAACATATCGCATACCTGAGTTCATGGAAAGTTCTTCACGATAGGTTAGATTTTCCACACCACCTTCAAGTTATTCTTATCCAACTTATCCAGTAACTTCCTCAAGGGTTTCCCTTCATCGATCCCCTTTTCAAATGCACTAAATGCGCAGCCAATTGCAACTCTTACATCTGTATCTCTGCCTTCCTCCCTTTATGCTTTCTTTCCTTAAACTTGATGAATCACAGTACTTACACTCTTTCATCTCTTTTTTTCCTTCTTGTTTCTTTGTAAGTATATACTATGATACGCGAATGGCGAAATGAAATGGCTTGAATAAAAGGGAAAAGGGTTTTGAGCAATAACCCCTATCCCCGATAACGATTCCTTGGCATTTTTTAAATACATTTTTAGCGCCAGCAACATCATGCAAATTCCCGGAACTTATTTCGAATTGAGTAATTTT
>JAIRLD010000117.1 GCA_031259665.1 Puniceicoccales bacterium
CTAGCGGCCGAGCCCGGCGCAGAATGCGCCGGGCTCGGCCATCGAAGGTGGTCAAGGAGTCACTGACTCCTTGCTGGGTATGGGGCGAGCCCCATAGCTTCCTTGCAGAAATCCAGAGGGCTTCGCCCTCTGGATTTCTGCAAGGAGAAAAAAATTAAATCTTCTTATTGACACTGTGAATAAAAGTTTAAAGCTTCCCGCAGTTTTTTTAGAAAAAATTTTGTGGAACAGTGAGAACGGTCATGGAATTAAAAGATACATTAAATTTGCCGGTGACAAATTTTCCAATGCGTGCGAATCTTGTGGAGCGCGAACCTGAGCGGGTGATGCAGTGGGAGAAAATCAATTTATATCAAGCAATTCAGGAAAAGAATGCGGATGGTCCTCTATTTATTTTGCACGATGGTCCTCCGTTTACGAATGGCGATGTACACATCGGGACAGCGCTCAATAAGATTTTAAAGGATATTATTTTGCGCTACAAGTCGATGCGCGGCTATCGGACACCCTACGTCCCCGGTTGGGATTGCCACGGGCTACCCATTGAACATAAGGTTTCCAAAACGCTCAAGGAGGAGAAGCGGGAGCTATCAGCCAGTGCATTGCGGGAGGAGTGTGCCCATTTTTCGCGTAGTTTTATGGAGAAGCAGCGTAAGCAGTTCCAGCGCCTGGGCGTCTTGGCGGATTGGGAGCAGGAATATAGGACCTTGGAACCCAGTTATGAGGCGTCAATTTTGGAGGTTTTGGCAAAATTTGTTGAACAGGGCCAAGTTTATCGCGGAAAAAAACCGGTCTACTGGTCCATTCCCTGTAAAACGGCACTCGCAGAAGCGGAAATAGAGTATAGGGAGCATACGAGTCCGTCGATTCACGTGAAATTTCCCGTTCGAGAGGAAAGTTTAAATTTTTTTAGATCATCTGAGGGATTGTCTTCAGATAACCAAGAAATTTCTACGGGAATGGCCATTTCATTTGTGATTTGGACCACGACACCCTGGACATTGCCAGCCAATTTGGCGATTGCGGTTCATCCCAAAGTGGAATACGTTTTATTAAAAGTCGGGGAAGAATATTTTATTATTGCGGCAGCGCTCGTACAGGATTTTGTGACGAAGTGTAGTTCGGGACATTTTGAAATTGCGAAGCGTTTTGTCGGAGCCGACTTTGAGCATTTGGTGACCAAACACCCCTTTATCGACCGCGATAGTCCCATTGTTTTGGCGGACTACGTGACGACGGATGTGGGTACGGGCTGTGTGCATACGGCGCCGGGCCACGGTTTGGAAGATTATATTACGGGGTTAAAATATGGTTTGCCGACCTATTGTCCGGTCGATGATGAAGGTTGCTACATCGATGATGGCCAGGTGCCGGAGGCGCTTGTGGGCGTAAGTGTATTCGATGTGGATGGGCATTGCGCAGCGAATGAAGTAGTCGTTGAGCACCTAAAAAAAGAAGGTGCCCTGCTTGGAATGCGGCCATGTGTCCACCAGTATCCCCACTGCTGGCGTTCGAAAACGCCGGTTATTTTTCGTGCCATGGATCAGTGGTTTATCGCCCTGGATGAGCATGGTATGCGAGAAAAGGCGCAGCAAGCGATCGCAGAGGTAAAATGGATCCCGGAGTATGGAGAAAATCGCATTCGCGGTTCCGTATCGACTCGTCCGGATTGGTGTATTAGTCGCCAGCGTGCATGGGGTGTGCCATTGCCGGTATTTTTTGATGAGAGTGGTGAAGCGTTGCTGGACGCATCGGTAATCCGTAACGTTGCGAAGAAAATCGAACAATTCGGCTCCAACTTTTGGTTCGATCACAGTGCCGAAGAAATTCTAGAGGGAGTCGATTTACCGAAAAATTTTAGGGGAAAAAAATTAAAAAAGGGTACCGATACACTCGATGTTTGGATTGATTCCGGAGTGAGCCATTATGCCGTTTTAGAAAAATGGGAAAATTTATCCTTTCCGGCGGATCTGTATTTGGAGGGGAGCGATCAGCATCGCGGTTGGTTCCAGTCATCACTGCTGACGAGTGTGGTGATCAACGATGGAAAGGCTCCCTACAAGACGGTTTTAACCCATGGATTCATAGTGGGTGAAGATGGAAAAAAGATTTCTAAAAGTGACGGTAAACCGCAGACGGCGGATGACTATGTGAATAAATTTGGTGCGGACGTAATCCGCCTATGGATTGCGTCGGAGGATTTCAAAGCGGATATCCCCATTTCGGACGACATTTTAAATCACGTGGCGGGAACGTACCGAACCATTCGCAATACACTGCGCTTCCAACTCGGCAATTTATACGATTTCGATAAATCGAAGGATGCGTTAAAGCAAAATGAAATGACATCCATCGACCGTTGGATTCTCCAAAGATTAAAACGGCTCATTTTGCAATGTACGGAAGCCTATGAGATCTACGATTTTCACAAAGTATATCAACTGTTGAATCGTTTTTGCTCCGTGGAACTTTCGGCGACCTACCACGATATTTTAAAGGATCGTCTCTATACCTACGCACCAGATTGGAAGGAACGCCGCTCCTCGCAAACTGCAATGGCAATAATTTTCAAAGTCCTCGCACGGCTATTGGCCCCCATTTTGACCTTTACGACCGACGAAGCAATGGCCTATTTTCAAGGGGATCAGGAATATGTCGATGGCGTAACGGTGCACCTCATGGATTGGCCAGATGCGTCGGAGATTGAGGATTTTGTAGAAGAGTGGGAGATAGACCAGATTATACAATTCCGCGAAAAAATTCACGAAAAATTGGAAGTCCTCCGAAAGAGTAAAACGATCGGTCAGTCCCTCGACGCAAAGGTCGTAATCAAAGGTGGTGATGCACTATTTGAGATTCTAAAAAAATACGAAAAAGATTTACCAGAATTTTTTATTGTTTCGCAGGTCGTTTTGGAACGCGCGCGCGGCGATACGACCGTCGAAGCGGCACTGTGTTCCTGGGAACGTTGCCAGCGGAGTTGGCGGCGTGTATCCAAACGGGTCGATTATGGAGAATTTAAAAATATTTCGGAACGTTGCCAATTAGCGTTAGAAACAATTTTACAAGAAAATAAAAATGAACAGGGTTGAGAATGTAAAAAATGATACGCATGTGTTGCTAAATGTTTTAAAAAGTCGCAAGAAGCAAACCAATACATCGGCCAATGCGGATGCTATTTATTTTTCGATGGAAGATGTGCGGCGCGTTCTTATTGAGCGCGAAAATGAACAGCGGGAACAGGAAAATCGCATTAAAATTCAAAATAAGCAAAAACTCATCGAGAAAGTTTTGCACGAAAATAAAAATACCGTTGTCTCTGCTGCTGGAATTGCCGACATTTTGGGTTTCGATCCCGTACGTAGGACGTCGACATTCTCCGTCGATCGAGAAAAAATACCGGCTCAATATGAGCAGTATTATACCAAACTTCTACAACTGCAGGAGGTGCTTGAAAAAAAATTGAGCACTATACCAACGGAAATCGAGTTCGCATGGAGCCTTCTCAAAAAAGAAATGGATCCTGGAAAGGAAGTACGCGATGCATTGAATCGCATCCGAAATGGATCCTATGGAGTCTGTGAGATTACGGGTGAACCAATCGCCAAAGAACGCCTCGAAGCGGTGCCTTTTGCACGCTATTCCCTAAAAGGTCAGCAAATGTTCGAACGACAAATAACCCTAAAAAAAGAAAAACAAACGAGCTCCTTATTTGGAGATGAAACGGAAGATGTTTTCGGTGAAAATTATGAGGAGGAAGAGTAATCTTCTCCTTTGGGGATTTTTGAGCGGTACCGTCCTGTTGGACCAAGCATCGAAATATTTTGCTGAAGTCCATTTAAAACATCAAAGCTCAATATTCAATCCCTGGCTCAGTTTTACATTATCCCATAATACGGGTTGCGCCTGGAGTCTTTTCCAAAACCATACAATGCCTTTGGGTCTCCTGGGCATTGTCCTATTATTTTTTATCTACTATGCGCGAAACACTTTAAGAATTTATGAACATCCCATCGCCTTTGGTTTGCTACTGGGTGGCGTTTTGGGTAACGCTATCGATCGGCTATTCCGTGGGTTCGTGATTGACTTTATCGACGTTAATTTACAAATTTACCGTTGGCCGACCTTCAATGTCGCCGATACGGCCCTGTGTATAGCCGCATTTATTCTTATACTGTTCCCTTCCAAAAGAGAACAAAACTCCGCTGTCTAGCTTAATCCAGGATTTGCCGACTAAAATGGGTGATTCGATTTCTGACGTGCTGCTCGCTCCCACCCTCTATTTACTAGCCTTGGAAGAAGACTGATGGCTGTCAAGTTATTTCGAGGGAATATTTTTTCAAAAACAATTTCCTGGAAACAGTTGCCGAAAAAATAAAAATTTTTTCGTTTTTTTATTGACATGAATTATAGATTCTTAGAAATTATGGTTATGACAACAAGACAACAAGACAACAAGACAAGCAGCAAGCTAGCAAATGTCAAGCAAAAAAAGAAAAAATCTTTCACGCTCGTTGAGATCGTCTTTACCATCGCCATTATTGGAATTTTGCTGGCCATCTTTCTGCCCGCAATGAGTGCCATCAAACTCGCTGCGCAAAAGGTAAAGGATCAATCCAATCTGCGAAAAATCGCCGAGGGTTGGAAAACTTATACCGTCGATAAGAACTTTGGAGCTTTTTTTGGGGAACATATGGAATTTGTGCACCGTTTGTCGGGAGGTGGACCCGGTTGGCAAGGTCAGGAACGATGCATCATCAATGATCCCTATGTTTATATCTCTTCGAACGATAAATATGCTTCAAAAGTCGCCGGAGAGGCAATTAGTGGCCCGTCAGGCGATGCGGGCGCTTATCTTGGGGCGTATGCGATAGTCGAAAATGATATTACAACGGGACCGGGTATTCCGTTCAGTTATTGTCTAATTTCCGGCCTGTCCGCATCGATACCGCTCGCTACAACACCCGTAGCTTTTACCCGCGGCCTCAAAGCAAATGGCAAATGGCATTCTAAATACGGGCTCTACGGCGATAAAGGCGGTTACGTCGTTTTCTGTGATGGACACGTCACCTGGTTCGATGGCGATAAGCCTGCGAGATTTTTACATTTGAACGGTCAGGAATATACTTCCGATATCCGTAAAACTATCCCCAGTGACGCGTTCATTTCCGGCGGATACTTGGCAAACCCCAATATCACAGATAGCAATGGCTCACCATTGCTTATTCAACATGCCGGTGCCGGCGATGAGTGAAATTAATCACCGAAAATACCTTAAAAACATGATGAAAATTTAAAGTAATTTAATGCAGACGTAAAAAATCACATTCCGCTTACTCCAATCCTCTGAAGAAAATTAAGGGTCATCAAGTCATTTTTCTCGATAACGCTTGCTCGGAGAACATTTAAAAAAATCTTTGAAAGATAAGGAACTTGACAGGTAAAAAAAATTAAGATATTCTCATAACATGAAGAGTCGGAGTGGAGGTATTGTTCGCGCCGTAGCGACAAAGGTTTTTATATCTTCAGTATTCCTATGGCTTAGCGGCTGCAGTAGCTTTGAAAAAGCTGTCCAGGAGAATGAACAACGGATCCACCATATGAGCAAAATAAATACTATCCCAACTTCACTGGAACCATCGGGTCGCGAAGCTGTCATTCCCTTCGACCACAAATTGGATCTTTACGAGTTGCTCAATTTGGCATTTGCATACAATCCGGAAACAAAAGTAGCCTGGCGTCAAGCAACACTCGCTTCCGCACAAAAGACAAAGGCCGATAGCGCGTTTTATCCCCATGTGGCGGTCAGTTTGAATACTGCATGCGCAGAACAATTGGGTGCTTTGGCACCAGATAGAAAACATTTGACAACTTCCGTCTCCAACGTCATTTATCCCCAGATCGAAATCAGCTGCTCTCTATTCAAATTCGGCGCACATAGGGAATCGTCCCAGGCAGCACTCAGTGCGTTGAAAGCGGCTAATTTCCAATTCAATCAGGCCTTACAGGATGTGGCTTATCGGGTTGAGTTGGCATATTTCTCCTTAGATTCGGCCCTTGCAATTGTAAAAGCCAATGAGCAAAATTTGGAGGATGCGAAGGTGGCACTGGATGCTGCCCAAAATCGCCACCAATCGGGATTAGCCAATCGGCAGGATTTGCTAAAGGCACAGGCTGCCCACAGTGCCGCCACGTTTGAACTGGAGAATTCCCGTTCGGCGGTGGAATCCGCGCGGGCACATTTGGCCGTTGCCATCGGCGTTCGCGTGAGTGAGGGTTTGCGCATTGCGACGAGCGATACCCAGGCAATTCCCGATGTGGATGAGTTGGAGCATTTGATCGAACAATCACTGGTAATGCGACAGGATATGCAGGCGAAAGGGGAACTGCTAGCGGCGAAACAACACGGCCTGGAGGCGAAAAAATATGACCAATATCCGGAACTAATTGCCGGATTGAAAGCGTCGCGGAAAAAAATTCAAGACACGCCAGGAATGTACAATAATTTTGAGGCCTACCTGGGACTCCGGTGGGATATTTTTGACGGCCATTTGAAGATGGCAGAACGTTTAATGGCCCACGAAGAGTTAGAAATCGCCCGCCAACAGCTAAAGGCGAAGGCCCTAGGTGTTATCGGTGAGGTTTGGGAGTACTTTTATGCGCTCAAATCGGCGATTCAAAAGCTGAATTCGGCACAAAATTCCGAACGATGTGCCTGGGAATCGGCCAACTATGCCCAGGAGGCCTACACAAATGGGTTGTGCTCTTTTACGGATTTGTTGGCTTCGCAGAATGCACTTTCCGTGGCGCGAAAGCAGCTCGTATGTGCAAAAAATGATCTCTCGGTCAGTTGGGTCCGGTTGGCCTACTGTACGGGTAAAATTCTAGAAAAATAGCAAATGGTAAATATGTTAAAATCAGTATTGAAAATTTTTCCCATAGCGGGTGGTATGATTTTGGGGGGATGTGGCAAGGATACGGCTTCTCCACAGGATCAACCCAAGGGGCGACCACCCGTTCCGGTCATCGTAACCAAGGCGACCAAACGGGATTTCCCGGTGTATTTGTCATCGGTAGGCCGCTGTCGCGCCTATAATGCGGTCGACATCGTTTCCCAAATTAGTGGCGAAATCATTTCCGTCGACTTTGAAGAGGGCGCGTTAGTTGAGGAGGGACAGCCGCTATTTCACCTCAGTGATCGGCGATACAGGGCCAATCTAAAGGCAGCGGAGGCGGATTTGGACCGTCATCGCGCCCAGCTTTCGATCGACCAGGTCCAATTGGAGCGTTCGAAGTCGCTGATGGACAAGGACTACATTTCGAAGCAGGAATTCGAAACCTACTCCACCCGCGTAGCCCAGGATCGGACGAATATCATTTCCGCGGAAGCCGCCATCGAACGCGCTAAAATCGATCTGGAACACTGTTGTATCGGAGCTCCTTTTTCCGGAATGATGGGGAAGCGTATCGTAGATCGCGGCGCAGTCATTAATGCCATGCAGCGGCTCGTTTCGATCCGTCAAATGACACCATTGGGTGTCGATTTTTTCATTTCAGAAAATGATTTCCCCGCATTAAAACGGCAATTCGAAGCCAATGGCCGCCAACTAAGTCTTGAAATTGTATTGGTCGCCGATAAAGCAATTCGGACCAAGGGCATCCTGAAATTTCTCGACAATGGGGTCGATGCGGAGAGCGGAATCATTCATCTGCGAGGTGAGTTCCCCAATGGAACCTACCAGTTTTGGCCCGGATGTACGGTGCGCATCAACGTGGAGCTGGAAGTTTTAAAGGATGTGGTAATGGTTCCCTCGGAGAGCATAAAGGTCAACAACGCGGGGAGGCCCTATCTCTACCGAGTTCGGGCCGATGAGGCCTCGGCGACAAAGCATCGGGCGGAACAAATTTACCCGGAAGTGGGCTATCGAAATCAGGAATTTACGACCATAAAACAGGGAATCAATGAGGGTGAGACGATTATTTTACGTGGGAATATGCTACTGGGTAACGGATCAGATGTGATTCCCATGCCCGACGGAGCACCCGCTGGACAGGCCCTCCAACAGCCAAAACAGTGATAGATCATGAAAAGCTTAAGTGAAATTTTTATTAAACGTCCTGTAATGACGATGCTCCTGGTCATTTTTGTCATCCTTGCGGGAATTTTCAGCTATTCGGAATTGCCGGTAAGTGATCTCCCGGTGGTCGATTACCCCGTCATTAACGTACGCGCAGGATATCCGGGAATGGATCCACAGATGGTGGCGGCCAATATCGCATCACCCCTCGAAAAGGAATTCATGCAAATTTCAGGCATCGATCAGGTGACCTCGACGAGCATGCAGGGAATGGCAAGCATTACTTTGCAATTTAATCTGAATAAAAGCATCGATTCGGCGGCCAACGATGTGCAGGCGGCGATTACGCGGGCATCCAGCCAGCTCCCCCGCGATATGCCATCCCAACCGGTCTACGAAAAAACGGATCCCAATAGTATTCCCATTTTTTTCCTAAATTTGAGCAGCGATACCCTATCGCAGGCGGAATTGTACGAACTCGCCGACCGAGAAATCATCAATAAAATCAGCATTTTGGACGGAGTATCGAAGGTGCAGGTCTACGGCATAAAACGGGCCGTGCGCATCGAACTCGACACGGATAAACTTTACAACAAAGGAATTACGATTTCAAACGTCGTCGATGCGGTGCGTCTGGGGACCGTATCCATGTCCGCTGGTAGTTTGAAGGGCAAAAAGAATTCGGTTGTCTTGAAACCCATGGGACAATTGGAAACCGCCCAGGACTACGGCGATTTGATCATTGCCTATAAAAATGGGGCACCCATTTATCTGCGGGACGTGGGTGAGGCCATCGAAGGCGTCGAGTCGAACGACGTGCGCATGTGCTATTGGAATCGCGATATGCCAGCGGGAAGAACGAGCGTGGCTATTGCCATTACGCGGGGAGCCGGAGCGAATGCCGTTAAAATTTCGGAGGCGATCGGAAAATTAATTCCTCAGATCAACCGCCAACTCCCTTCGTCGGTGACATTGACACCGGTCTTTGACCGTGCCCAAAAAATTGCCGATTCCATCGACGATGTGAAAGAGACGCTAGTTATCGCATTTTTATTGGTCGTTGCGGTCATTTTCCTCTTTTTGGGGCGTCTGCGTGAGACTTTTATTCCGGTGGTTGCTTTGCCGCTGTCTCTACTCATTACGTTTGTGGTGATGCGACTATTGAACTATTCGCTGGACAATTTATCCCTGCTCGCATTGACGCTGGCCATCGGGTTTTTAGTGGATGACGCCATTGTTTTTTTGGAAAACATGGTTCGCCGTATGGAGAAATTGGGCGAAACGCCCCTCCAGGCATCCATCGAGGGAGGCAAGGAGATTACGTTTACCATTCTGTCGATGACCCTATCGCTGGCGGCCGTTTTCATACCGATGATTTTCATGCCGGGCCAACTCGGCCGTGTCTTTCGAGAATTTTCGATCACCATAGTGGTGGCGATTCTCGCCTCGGGAGTGGTATCGATTACGGTGACGCCTATGATGTGTGCGCGATTACTCAAACCGATTGCCCACGAAAGTCGCACCGCATTGGAACGTTTAGCCAATTTTTTTGAGGCGCAAATTTTACGTTTCTACGGAGCGACGCTGCGCTGGTTTTTGGACAAGCGGTGGACGGCGATGTTCATCTGGTTTCTCTGCACGGTCCTGACCTACCTCTGCTTTCTCAAGCTGCCCAAAACGTTTTTACCGGAAGGGGATAGCGGCATGATGATGGGCATTTTCATTGGCAAGGAGGGGACTTCCCCTAAGCAGATGCACATCTATCAGGACCAGGTACAGGCCACATTGGCATCCGATGAGAATGTGCGGCAGGCGATGTTGGTGACGGGAATCAGCGGACTTTTCCAGAAAAATCAGGGCATCGTCATCGTGTTTTTAAAGGAAGGCCGCAGAAAAACGACGATCCAGGAAATTGCACGGGATCTTACAAAAAAATTGTTTATGATTCCCGGTGCGATGACTTTTTTACAACCCATTCCCAATCTGCAAATTAATACGGGAACGCAAAAGACGAACCAGGGGAAATATTGTTTTTCTTTGACCTCGAATAATTTTCAGGACCTCGTGGAACCGGCCCAAAAATTGCAGCTGGCAATGATGACCCATCCCGGATTTGCGAGTGTTTCCACCGATCTGTATTTGCAAAACCCTGAGCTGGAAATCGAATTTCTACGGGAACAGGCCTCGCTCTATGGTGTCGATGTGACCGCCATTGAAAACGAAATCAAAAACGCTTTCTCGGAAAATTACGCCTATTTGATTAAAGGCGATATCAACCAGTACAAGGTCATCGTAACGACGAAGGGCGATGCGAAAAATTCACCGGACGATTTAAATGACCTCTACGTTCGCACGCGTAACGGAGATCTAACCCCCTTCCAATCGGTAGCTTCCGTCAAACAACACCTTGGACCGGTAAGCGTATGCCATATCAATAATATGAATTCGGTAACGCTGTATTTTAATTTGCATCCGGACTATGCGATCGGCGATGCGACGGAATTCATTAGTCAAAAAGCCCAGGAACTTCTGCCGCCATCGGTAACGGGTACCTTCCAGGGAGAAGCGGCGACCTTCGCAGAAACTATGCGCATTATCATTATTTTACTTTTTGTCGCCATTTTTGTCATGTATACCATCCTGGGCATCCTCTATGAAAGCTATATCCATCCCATTACGGTACTATCCTCCCTGACCGTGGCGATGCTCGGAGGACTAGCAACCCTACTCTTCGCAAAAGACGTATTTCATTTCAATGGCATGGAGTTGTCGCTGTACGCCTGCATCGGCCTCTTCATGCTCCTGGGTATCGTGAAAAAAAATGGCATCATGATCGTGGACTTTGCCATAGCCCGTAGACGGGAAGGAAAATCTCCCGAAGATGCGATTCACGAAGCGAGTATGGCCCGCTTTCGCCCCATTATTATGACCACCCTCGCTGCCCTCATGGGTATGATTCCCATCGCGGCAGGCTGGGGTGCGGATGGCGCATCGCGCATCCCCTTGGGTCTGTGCGTCGTGGGCGGCTTGGTCTTTTCCCAAATCGTCACCCTTTACCTTACACCGGTAATTTACGTCTGCATGGAATATTTCCAGGAACGTATCCTGGATAAAATTCCATTCTTCGCCCGCGAAATTGAGTAGAAGGTTGTTGTAGGGCTCCGCCCCACACCCCGCAAGGAGTCGTAGACTCCTTGACCTCCTTTGGCGGCCAAGCCAGGCGTATTCTGCGCTTGGCTTGGCCGCAAGGTCAAGCTTTTTCTTTTAGTTACGCACAACTCCTGTGCAATTTTGCACAGGAGTTGCGCGTAATTTTTTCTTTTCAAAAGTATTCTTTTTAATCGTTGGCCCAGTCTATGCGCGGCGCGCATAGACTGGGCCATCTTTTCCTTTTATTTTAACTACGCCAACCCACGCAGATTGCGTGAGGACGCTAACAAAAAGTGTTGCCCGGCACGAAGTGCCGGGCAGGTCTCTGACCTCTGCGGTTTGATCCAGGGGCAACGCCACAGGTTAAAACCGCAAAAACAGGTCCCATGGATGGGTCCCCGGGGGGGGATT
>JAIRLD010000002.1 GCA_031259665.1 Puniceicoccales bacterium
CTGCCGTCATCTGGTGCGGGAGCATCGCAGCCTGCTGGAAGTTTACTGCTGCCGTCATCTGGTGCGGGAGCATCGCGGCCTAGTGGAAGTTCACTGCCGTCACCTGGTGCGGGAGCATCGCAGCCTGCTGGAAGTTTACTGCCGCCATCACCTGGTGCGGGTGGTGAATCTGATTCGGATGATGGGGCATCGTCAAAAAAGATGACAAAAGATGAAGCAACAAGGCGGTTTATTCAATTGATTAATCAAAGTGGCGGTGATAATACAATCGACACTAAGGAGGTAAAAAGGTTACATCGTCGAGGTGTAGATCCCAATGTGCGGGGTAACAATGGAAAGACGCTACTACATCGAGCGGTTGAGGCGAGAGATCTGAAGATGATAGAATTACTATTAATACTCGGTGCAGACTCAAATTTAGCGGATAAAGATGGTTTGACGCCACTTGATTGGGCTAAAATGGTAGACGATGGGAGGATAGTAAATATTCTCCGCAAGAACAAAGGAAAGACCAAAGAAGAATTGGAAAATGAAGAGAAAAAAAAGAAGCGACCTCGAGTTTCAGGAGGTGGGCAGCGAGCAGTAACTTCTAGTTCAAAGAGTGGATCTAAATCGGGATCTAAGTCAGGTTCTAAGGGTGTGGGCTCTGGAGGTAATAGCTCAGGAGGTGATAATTCTGCAAGGGATTTATCCGATGATTTGGAAAGGCCATCGGCGGGTGGATTTGGATTGGGGTCTGGGTTAGGTTTCGGAAGTATGGACCCAAGAGTTAGTGGTTTCGAACGGGATTTGTCTAGTGGTCCGAAAATGCCATCATTAGATTCATATGGGGGGCTGGTGAATAAAGGTACAATTCCGCAACAACCGACTTCAACATCCCGCAATAACTGGAAAGCCTTAAATCTAGGAAAGCAAGCACGAAATTCTGCATCAAAACAGGTAGAAGAAAATATACAAACAGATCCAACAAGAATTGTTTTACATGTCAATCCAGCAGTGGGGATTGAATTTTTTTGGAGAGTATTAGGGGAAATTTTACGACTTAAACCCGTTGGCAGCGGTAAGGAAGTTTTTTCCCACTCCCATTCATCTAAGGAGAACGGATATTACTCGGGAGGGGCAAGTACTCGGCTGGAACAATTAGCTTACAGCGAACGGGAATATCGCAAGCATTTTAACGGAGTATTATTATCCGGTATGGAATAATCGATTTACAAATGGAAGGAATAATCGCATGCACCTATAATGTATTTCGTCTGAATTTCTCCAAAAATCATCGATTTTCATAAATAGTGTCTACTCAATGGGATTTAGGATTTTCTATTCGCACTTTTGATGATCCTTAAAGTCCCATTCAATATTTCCTGTTTTGTATTTTTATTGCAATGAATGAAGTAATGAATTTTACACAAAATAATGCTTGACATGTAGATGGTGCTCTGTGTGATACTTCGGACAGTAGATTCTGAATCAGGAGAATCCGTGGGTCACCGTTCTTTGCTGTATCGTCACCTGTAGCTTCCACAGGGTTTGCTATATCTGTACCAGTTGTGTTGTTTGAGTTGGCGCCCGCGCAAAAGACGTCCACTAAACCAGAGATGTATGCGAAGACGAAGAAAATGAAAAGTGAATCGATTGTGCAACCTGCCGCATCAATGGTAAGAGATGGAGCGATAGGGTGGCTTATTCAATTAATTGGTCAAGTTGGCGATGATGATGAAATTGATATCGGGGAGGTAAGAACGTTGCTCGATGCAGGTACGAGTCCCGATACACATGATGAAAACGGAGTGACGTTGCGCCATCGGGTGGTTGAGATGAAAGATTCAAAAATGATAGTGCTATTGGCATGCGGCGCAAATCCGGATTTGATCAACAAAGACAGTTCAATGCCATTTGATCTGGCTGAGGAAATAGATGATGGAAAAATAATAGATATTTTACAAAAAAAAGGAGCAAAGACAACGGAAGAATTGAAAAGGGAAAAGAAAAAATTGAAGCAATTTCAAAGTTTAAGGGGCAGACGTAAATCAAGAAATTTCGGTAGGGAGAGTGAATCGAGATCAGAAGTAGAACCGCAATTCGGAGACGTAAAATTTGAGGAAAATGGTTCGGACTGGCATGCAAATAGTCCGAAAACATTATGGTTTGATTCACAAAAATGGCAAGATAGAGGTCAGAAAGACGGCCGAAATTCAATTTCGGAACAAAAGGTTCAAACATGCTATGATCAACAGTGGAAAACGCCGAAACTTAAAACGCAAACGCGAGCCCCTACGCAGGGACAAGTGCAGGGAAAAAGTACACAGGCATGCCAAGGGAGAGCTATACTACGTGTCAATCAAACTGCTAAATTGCAAAGGACGATTCGGAGCAATACAAATTCAAAGTTATTTGCAATGGGCGAAATGGAACGGATTGCAACTTTTTGGAGACTGCTAAGGCGAGTTTTGCAATCCGAATGTGTCAGCGGCGATAGAAAGGTTTTTACCTTATCTCGCTCATCTAAAAGAGATTGGTACTGCTTGGGAAGGATAGATACTCAACGGCAACAATCGAAGCCATTGGATTTTGCTACCCGCAAAAGCCGATACTACGACAAAAAGGAATGTCGTACGCATTTTGATAGTGTATCGTTGTCTATTCCCAAAAGCAGCGATAGGAAAATTTTTACCTTACCCTATTTATCTAAGAAGGACGGATACTACTTGGGGAAGGTAAGCACTTAACGGCAACGGCCGAGGTCATTGGCTTGGAAACCGGCATTATGATAAAAAAAGGGATATCGTGTGTATTTTAAGACGTTACTCGCTTATGGAAAGGTTACGATGAAGTGATGGGAGGCGTTGTCTGCAAGATATTTCTTTGACTGTGTTTTGTGGGTTCTTATCAAAAATGGAGTGAAGATCATTAGAACACGTACGCATGATGTCATTAGGAATATATTTCGCGAATTGGGGCAGATGTCAGGGTTTATTCCTGGGATTGGTGCCTACAGGGCGAAACCATTAGCGATCCATAATGGAATAGCTTCGAGTGATACGTTACAGCACCTTACGATTTTTTTTGTTCATCCGGACGGAGCGTTAGAAAAGGCGGGTGTTTTATCGCCGAGTGTTTTATTTTCCCAGACCCGGGATAATACGTTTCGACCGATCATTTATTTTTCGCTCAAGTTAAATTTTTTACGTGAGTTTGACGGGATTGCGAGCATGCGTTACGGTCAAGAGGATATGCTTGCGATTATTCGTCGTAATTTTGAAGCTTTCAATGATCGATCGTTTTCGGTATATTTCGAACACTGTAATCGCTTTATGTACCATAAGGCGGCGTTGTTGGCGGGAAGTATTCCGGGTTGGGTGAGTCATCGCAGTGGAGCGGGTCGCGGTTATCGTGGGCTTAAGGGGCATCTTCTTTACATGATGGATCAATTTTTACATTACGACAAATTATTCGATATTCCGGCGAGGGATTTACTAAAGGCCTGGGCAAAAGTTATGTCCGATGGTGATATGCCAACGCTTGTATCTCGAGATTGGGAGATGGATCGCGTGACGACGCTTTCGTTTGTACGCCTATGGAATTGCGATTTTCGCTACGAGTATATTTACGACATGGCTGGAAAATTTTGGCGAGAGATGGTACCGGAGGAGAGCCAACACTATCTTGAGGTAGCTAAAAAAGAGGCTTTGGGGCGTGTGATTACATTGGATGAGGTACGTACATATTTACAGAAATATCAAAAATTGCTTCGAGAAAATAAATAAAATAGATATTTATTTATAAAGTATAAAAATAAAAATTGCAAAATTCTTAAGTTAATCGTAGTATTTAGCGCATATTGAAACAGGAGAGAAAGAATGAGTGCGGTAGGTGGTAGTCATAGAAATATTCGAAAAGAGTTAGAGGAGTTTAGAAGTGGCATA
>JAIRLD010000032.1 GCA_031259665.1 Puniceicoccales bacterium
TTAAACACGACGAATCACAATACTTACACTCTTTCATCTCTTTCTTTTCTTCTTGTTTCTTTGTAGGTATATACTATGCTATGCTTTCGGTTGTCAATACCTTCAGCCTTGAGAGAAAATCGGCGGTCGTCAAACTGTCTTGGTGGAGAATATCTTTTTCGGAGAGCCGAACGTGCCGCTTACTCCCGCCCTCTGTCTTTTAGCCTTGAGAGAAAACTGGCGACTGTCAAGCTGTTTTTGATGGAATATTTTCTCGGAAAACCAAGCACGCCACTCACTCCCGCCCTCTGTCTTTTAGCCTTGAGTGGAAATCGATAGCTGTCAAGTTGCTTTTGGGAGAAAGATTTTCTTGAATATTATCTACAATTAAATTATTATTTTTAAACTATATCGGTTGAATTTTATAAAATATAAATATTATGAAAATACATACATTATGGATTGAGGTCATTGGCGGATTTTTTCTAATCATTTTTTCAGCATGGGGCAGTGAATCGGTTACAACTTTTTCGGCAGATAAAGTGCGACGAAGGCCGAAGTGGGGACGCAGTTTGACATTCGACGTTTGTAAACGAATGTGGAGCAGGGATAGTTTTATGCCAGTTTTTATACAAATCGAAAGATCTTGTGGCTTAAAAGCGGATGAATTTAGACAGTTACCGTTAGTTTTTCAGAATCGAGTTATGAAATTTCAAGAATCATGTCACCTATGCATGATAAGAGAAATAAAAAAAATGTTGCAGGAGTTTTTGCAAACGATGTCCCTTTACAAACATTACGCCGCCGAATGGATATTTTTTAAGGCAATTAATTTTATCATTCGACGGAGCGATTTGCAATATAATAGTAAAATTTGTGAGCTTTTGGAAGCCATTGAACAAGAATTTCAGAATATTGAAGAATTTATTGTGCCACACCCTCGTTATCCGCTATTTTCTGGGGTGATGCCTTGGCACGATGACCCTTTGGGGAATTGTATTGACAATGGAGATAAAGAAGGCTTAAAAGAGGCATTGAGAAATTGTCTTGTCTCCGATTCCATCCATAACGTTCCCTCCGGCGATACCGGCGGATTGTTTGAAATTTACCGATGGACGGCGCAGCGTAGTGGGGTGTGGGACACTGAAATTGATACCATGTTTCGAGAACTTGCGGAAAAATATTCTATGTATCAACCGGATTTACTGGATCTGTATTGAATCTGAGATATTAAAAACCGCCCGTAAAAATTCCAGGTCTTGCGCAGTGGTAATTTTCAGGTTTAAATTGTTGTTTTCAAAAAATTTAATCGTTCCTGAAAAAACCGAGGAATCATCGGTCGGATGGCGTCCCAAATGGATCGCCGCTTTGTAATCTTCGAAAATCGCTGGGAAATAAAATGTCTGAGGTGTTTCCAAAGACCAAAGCATTTCGCGAATCGGGTAATGTCGCTGTGTCATTTCAGTTGCCTCAACGATAGGCAACATATTCTGTACAGGATCTTTGGTCCCGCGAGAATCGCTATTTTTTACCGTAGCGTTGTCACTTTTCGGTACAATTGTAACCATCGTATCGGTCGAGCGATGACCCAGTACGATACCCCATTTCGGAGAAAGGAGCGCGTTCATACCAAGGATATGCTCCGCCGTTACCAGTGGCCGTGCTCCGTCGTGAATGAAGATAAAGGCTTCCGTCGAAAATTGTTCATGGATCGCTTCGAGTGCAGCATATACGGATAATGCCCGCTCTTGACCACCCGAAACCCATACAATATGCGATAATGTTTCTGCTAAATAATGGTTTTTAAAAAAAGTTTCTAGTCTTTCCCGCTGGGTAGCATCGCGGTAGACGAAAAAATAACGGTCGAAAATCTTCGTTTTACGGAAAGCTTCAAAGGAGTAGGATACAATCGGTTTACTATCTACGGTCGCAAGACACTTGTCTTCACCTCCGAAACGACGGGATCGCCCCGCCATAAGTATGATTGCATAGCGTTGCATGGTTTACGGTTGACTTTTTCCCTTTAATACAGCGGCGATGAAATCGGCAAATAGCGGGTGAGCACATTGCGGTTTCGATCGGAATTCAGGATGAAATTGTACCCCTACAAACCAAGGATGATCCTTTAATTCGAGAATCTCAACCAAATCAAAATCGGGATTAATTCCAGAAAAAATCATACCCCGTTCTTCGAATTGTTGGCGATAATCGTTGTTGAATTCGTAGCGATGGCGGTGACGCTCGTTAACGTAGGCGTTTCGATAGACTTCGTAGGCCTTCGTTCCAGACATTAACTTGCAGGGATAGCTGCCAAGACGCATGGTTCCTCCCTTTTTTTGAATATTGCGTTGGTTCAACATCATGCGGACAATCGGGTGGGACGTTGCCGGTACCATTTCCGTACTGTTGGCATCGCCGTAGCCGAGGACGTGTCGCGCAAACTCGATTGCCGCAATTTGCATTCCTAAACAAAGTCCAAAGTAGGGAATATGATGCTCCCGAGCAAATTTTGCCGCCAAAATTTTACCTTCAATTCCCCGATTACCAAACCCTCCCGGTAGTAAAATGCCATCGATGTTATTGAAAAAATCATCCGTTTCATCCGCTTGCTCAAGTTCTTCGGCATCGATCACTTCGACGTTAACTTTGCAATCGTTCTGAATACCACTATGGGCAATCGCCTCGTATACCGATTTATATGCGTCCTTGACATCGAGATACTTCGCCACAAGCCCTACGGTACATTCCCACTTCGGAAATTTTATCTTTTCTACAATATTTTCCCAGGGCTGAATATCACACGGCTGCGTTTGAATACGGAGCTTTCCACAGACAATGTCGTCGAGCTTTTCGAAGTGGAGTAGAGATGGCAACTCGTAGATCGAAACCTTTAAATCGAGCTCCTCGATGACGGATTTTACGGGAACGTTGCAAAATAAGCTAATTTTTTGACGCATATCATCGGAAATTGGAATCTCCGTGCGGCAAATGATAATATCCGGTTGGATCCCGATTTCGCGTAATTTGGCGACACTTTGCTGTGTCGGCTTCGTTTTGAGTTCTCCAGCCGCTTTTAAAAATGGAATGAGAGTAACGTGCACAAAAAGGACGTTTTCATGGTCACGTTCGAGTGCGATTTGACGGAGGGCTTCGAGAAAGGGAAGCCCTTCGATATCGCCCGTTGTTCCACCGATTTCGGTGATCACGACGTCCGCATCCTCGCCGGCTGCATAGATACGCTCCTTGATTTCATTGGTGACGTGCGGAATGACTTGGACCGTTTTGCCTAAATAATCGCCGTTGCGTTCCTTTTGGAGAACCGATGCATAAATTTGACCGGAGGTGAAGGTATTTTTTTTCGAGAGAGTCGATGAAGTAAAGCGCTCGTAGTGGCCGAGATCGAGATCCGTTTCCGTCCCATCGTCGAGGACGTAGACTTCGCCGTGCTGCGAAGGATTCATGGTTCCCGGATCAATGTTGAGGTAGGGATCGAATTTTTGTGTGCAAACCTTTAACCCACGGCACTCCAAAAGCGCTCCCAAAGAACCCGCCGTGAGACCTTTTCCCAATGATGAGACCACGCCACCCGTGATGAAAATATACTTCATTTAGGCTTAGAGATAAACGAACTTTTTTCGGATACAAGGTAAATATTCCAGCGGGTACTGCTTGAGTGTAAAAGTGAAAAAATTAGCAGTTTTTAAGGGAAGCTACCTGGGGGTAAGTAAAAAATGTCAGTTTTCGAGGGAGAGCTGTTTGGGGGCAAAAGCCGCGCGGTTTCCGCGCAGGTATAGGGAAACCCTATCCCTCAAGGGGCTATGCCCCTTGGGCTTTTGCCCCCAGGCGCCCGTAGGGCGCTCCGGAAGTAAAAATTTTCATCTATTTTCCTCTTATTTTCATCCCTTTTCCAGGGGCGGGAAAAATTCGAAAAAGTAGCGTCGATGGAGCTGACGAAGCTCCAGTAATGCCAATGAAACCAACAGAGATCCGGTCAGAGTAGGAAGAAAGAGGGGAAGAAATGATAAAGGATTGAAAATTTGTTCAAAAAAATCAAACTTTCTTGAATGAAAAATTATTTGTTTTAATATTTCCACTAGTCCGTTTTCCAGCTGACGACGTCGATGGAGGTATCATTATCGCCGACGGTGAAGATCGCAACCCTTTCCTGTAACCCGATAGATGGAACTTTTTCTTTGATAGTTGTAGCTGTACCGTTAAAAGCGGTTTGGGGAATTACCGCATCCGTATCGGCATCATTTTCGACTATAAGGCAAATTGAGCTGTTATTAAAGCGATCCGCCAGCAAGTTGCGATTGATGCTTCCATCGGCGTTTTTAGCAAAATCATCGTCGGAAAACTCTACGAATTGCGTTCCATTGGGGTTGAGGTACTCGTCGGTCGGAGAAAGTGCAGTGACACCATCGGTATTCTTTCCAGAAAGTGCACGAATGAGATTTGCCGAGGATGTTGCGTTGAGCATGATGATCGTTTCGGAAGAGAGATCTGCTGTCGATGAAACAATTCTCGGAAAATAGCCATACTCGCGGTAGTAGGTGTTGAGACCAAAAACATAGCGACTAAACTGTATCTTGGATTGGTTGGCATGTAGCGAACGTTTGGCCTTACCAAACGTGGGTAGAATCAGTGAGGCTAAAATTGCAATCGTCGCAATCACCACGATGAGTTCCAGCGTCGTAAAGGCACGATTTTTTGAACTATATTTTGGAAGAAAACCCGTAAACATGAGTAGATATAATTAAAAAAGAAAAATATAAACAATAAAAAACTACAGGAAGCCTCCATTGGTTAAAATGATATCTCCATTAGGGCTGCCACTGATCTTACCTTCATTGCCAATGGTTACGCCTTTGGAGATCGTGAGATTGCGTTGGGGATTTTGCTGGCCTTTGGGGCCCTTGGAAATCAAGATATAGGAGAGATTTTGCCACGTGCCGTTATCCGTGCGCAGTTTGTAATAATAGATGTAATCACTGAGGAAGGGGTCAACGAATTTATTATCAATTTCCTTGAGTTGGGTTGCAACGAGGTCGATTTGTTTCGTTGCAATGGGTGTACTGCCATTTGGGTCGATGTTACCGTGAAGCGCAGAACAGAGGATATCACCTTGACTATCGTTATGGGTTACGATTTTCGGGTAATCGCCATGGAGTTCGTGATATTCTTCGAGCCAACTGGCGATTTGCATCATTTCGGTGCGGGTACGGATTTGTTTTTCCCGCTCTTGGAAAGTCTGTTGAATTTTTAAGATACCGGCGGCAATGATGAAAAAAATCGAAACCGTACAGATGATTTCAATGACCGTAAATCCCATGCGCTCAGATATTTTTTTAGTGGTTGAGGGGGAGAGGTTCTTAGGTGAGCAAGTATGCATGTTAGAAAATTTTATTTAGGGTTATACCGAGGGTTGAACTTTTATCCTTTTTGCCGTAACGGCCGGAGAAATGGAGATTAAAAAAACAGGATTCTGTGTAACGGAAATGGATTCCAGTCGTAAGGAGTAGCTGGGTACCATCGAAGGCAGAGCGCGTGAAATCTTCCGTAGCGTTATGGATTGTTACAGTTCCGCCGGACCAGTGTTTGCGTAAATCGCAGCTAGCGCCGAGGAAACAATGGGTATAAAATAGTTTGCTATCTTTTTCACATTTAATACCGACGATACCATCGATCGATTGCAAACGTAATGGGATTTGCGACCACTCCTTCGCTCCGTTTTGTTTCAGACTATCGCTGCGCAGTGCTACGTTGGGGCCGATTTTGAAGCCATGCCACTTCCAGGGATAGTAAATATCGGCTTTGCTATGGAAGATGCGATGGTGGTGGGTAAAATGGTCAAAATCGAGGCCATGGTAGGTCAGGTTTTGGCAATTCGTATGGGATGTATCAAATCCTAGGATCGATGTGGTCGAAACGTCAAAGCCCCAGATATGAAAATTACAGTAGTAACCGGCAAACCCTATATTTAAACGGCCATTTTTGATGTGATCGTAGTGGTAGTCGATATTATGTTTAGCGGCGCCGCCAAAGAATCCTACGGCACAGGTTCGCTTGAGGATAAAATTATCGTAGGAGAAATCGAAGCCTACAAATGCGATGCCACCATCCGAATCGTAATATTTCCCATTTCCGTTGGCATAGCCAATGGTTCCGAAGATTTCGATTGGGTGCGTACTGTTCTGGGGGAATATTTTTTTCGCTTCCACCGAATGTTGAGTGATACTACTATCGAGGACGCACGCACTATTTTTCAGTAACGAAGCGAGTTCCGTATAGTGACTTTCGAATCCGCCAGCTATCTTTCCCAGCAATAAGCATCCACAAAATATGATTTTTCTATGCAACATTTCTAGGAATACCTAATATGGGAGGATAATCAATGATGAAAAATCTTGATTAATTGTTTAGGATTGCACATAATGCCCCACAACTAATTTGCAGAATATCTTTGTGAGTGCGGCATTAATAGTGAAACATCTCTCCATGGCCTACGGTTACTATGCCGTTATGAATGATCTCAATTTTGAAATTCATAGCGGGGAAATTTTTTTGATTATCGGCGGTAGTGGTTGTGGAAAAAGTACGCTTCTGAAACATCTTGTTGGGATTATACCAGTTATGAATGGTACGATTTTCTATGGTGATACGGATGTCAATTGCATCTTGGAATCGGAAAATGTTGCGCGAAAGTTCGGTATTCTCTACCAGAGTAGTGCCCTTTGGGGAGACCTAACCGTTGGAGAAAACGTTGCGCTGCCCTTGGAGTATCATACCCAATTATCCCAAAGGGAGATTAAAGACCTTGTTTCCTTTAAGCTTTCGCTGGTTGGGTTAAGCGGGTGTGAGGATCGCTATCCCTTTGAACTTTCCGGTGGAATGAAGAAGCGTGCCGGCCTAGCGCGGGCGATGGTTTTAGATCCGGAATTTTTGTTTTTCGATGAGCCTTCTGCAGGATTAGATCCCCTGACATCGAAACGTTTGGACGATTTAATTTTAGAAATTCGCGACTGTTTTGGTACAACAATTGTGATTGTCACCCACGAATTGGCAAGTATATTTGCGGTTGGAGATCGTGCGATCTATCTCGATGCGAATACGAAGACGGCACTCGATATGGGAGCACCCGAATGGTTATTGCATCACGGCAATCGGCAGGTTCGCCAGTTTTTATCGCGGGGAGAGAATAATGGCTAAAAAAGGAAATCTATTTGCGATTGGTGTATTCGTTATAAGCGCGTTAGCGTTGTTTATGGTTGCATTGATCGTTCTATTTCGTGGGAGCTTTTTTAGCAACATGACTTCCGTTGTTTTCTATTTCAATGGTTCACTCAATGGTCTCGATATCGGTTCGGCGGTGAAGTTTAAGGGGGTACGCATTGGCAATGTGAAGGCGATCGATATCGTCTATGATTCCGATAGTGGGGTTACGACGCCCGTCGTTGCGGAAATCGATACCAATATTTTTTCACCCTCGGCCCAATTATTATCCAAATACGAACGCGACCAATTTTATCAAAATCAAACCATGAATGGTCTTGCGGCGAAGTTAAGCATGGAGAGTTTCGTGACGGGAAAACTTTTCGTTGAACTCGACTACTATCGGCCGAATAAATTACGTTTTTACGGAAAAAATAGAACCAATCTCCCTCAAATCCCTACGATTGCTTCGGAGGTTGAAAAATTTATAGCCAGTACAGACCATGTACTGAAGCAATTTGGTCAAATTGATTTCAAAAATATTTCGACGCGATTGGTTTCGATTTTATCGAGCCTGGATGAGCAGCTTCAGGGTTCCAATCTCACAGAAATGATTCACAATGTTTCCAAGGCAGCTACAAGCATTCAAAACTTTTTCCATCCGGATAACATGCGGGCATTGATTGAGCGTCTTTCCGAAGTCATTTCCGATGTGCAGCGATTTTTAAGTAATGTATCTGCGGTTGTGGATCAATTCGGGGTAAATTTTGGTATAGCAGCGAATGGGGTGTACCAAGCTTCCGAGCGATTTAGGGACACATGTGGGCATATTTCGGAATTGATCGGACCGCAATCGGATTTTAGGGAAAGTGCCAAAGATTTTCTATTACAGGCGACGAGAGCGGTACAATCGCTCCGTTATCTCCTAGATTTACTGAATAAAACACCCAATGCATTATTTGCGGGGATTGACTATGAGGACTAAGATTTTTTTACGTTACGGATTATTGATGATTGCGCTATGCGGTTCGGGTTGTACGCTTTTCAAAACAACGCCCGATCGGACGCGTTTATTTGATATTGGATTTAGCGGGGGGCAAGCGGCGACATCTTCCATTGATGGGGCGAAGATTTGTCTCGTTTTAAATAATTTTCCGGACTACCTTGATGGGCCGCAGATGATTACCAAGATTGGCCAACACGAGTTAAAGAGTAATCCGCGTTACCGTTGGGCAAGGCCGCTTTCGGAGACGATTCTTCACATTGTGCGGCGAAAGCTCCAACAGAATTTTCCAAATGTCTGCATTTACGAATTTCCAAAGGACGGTGCAGGTAAAGTAGACTTCACGTTACAGTTAGACGTCGATGGGGTAAAGATTTGCGAGATGGAGCAGCAGGTTATTTTTGTAGGTACGTGGGCATTTTTAGATGGGAAGCAAGGATATATTAATCGATCTGATTTTGAGTTTCGCGAATCTTTTTCGGACGCTCCTGATCATTACGAAAGGATCGTATCCCAAGTGGAACAGGTAATCCTTCATTTAAGCGATGTACTCATAAAGGAAATGGATCTTATTCTTCTTAAAAGGGACACTGAAAAACAAACCGATCAATGACTAGCCCACAAGCCATCGTTTTTTGATGAGGTATCTACAAACAGGGCTAGTATTGTTTATGCATTTATCAATCGGAAAGGATTCCATTTTCCACGAGAAGTTTAATAAAATGCTCCAGCTGTTCCTGCGAAAATTTCCCTTCGTCAATGTAACGATTTCCTATCTCCTCTGCGAAATTCTTCGGGAATAATTTTCCCGAATCTTTAATTTGTTTCGTTGCCGTCGGAGATATCTTTCGAAAATCAAAGTCAATGAATCCATCAAGTAAGCCTTTCAATTCGCTCTCCAACGCGATGTGTTCGAGTTCATTGTCGTAGGTATCTATTTCCTTGACTTCCGTGGTGTATGCTTCCCGTTTTTTGGGGTCTAGATCGACATATTCCAATTGGCGGAGGGCCTGTTCCATCCGTTCCGGTAAACCGAGTTTTTTACAGCGTTCAATCTCATCCGAGTCGAATTGGTCCGCGTATTTTATGATGTACCACCACCACTCCAATTCCGATAATTCTCCCTGTACTGGGAATTTAATGTTCCGAATGCCTTCGCCTTTCAATTCCACTTGGATCAAATAAATACCAGGGACTCTTTCATAAGGAAGAAGCTGGCCGTCTTGCCTTGTTTTTAACGAAAGTTTATTGACCATTTCATAATGTTTTATGGAGCTACTTCCCTGTGTGAAGTAATCAACAAACTGAATGGTGTAGACATCTTTAATTTGGGGCGCCCATTCGCCACCTTCAAATTCCTGATTGGCAAAAGTCGAAGCGGCATAAAACAATACCCGCTTATCGAAATTGTCGTGGCGAATCATCTGCATTTCGATGATGATGTGCTCCCGTTTGGTTGTAATCGCATGAGATAATCCATGGCTGCAAAGGAACCGTGTCCCTGTAGCGGAACTTCCACTCTCCCTTCATCGGCAATGCGGATGGGAGCCAGATGGATACTCTTAAAAAGTTCGTTTATGAGCGATTCTGCGATCTCGGGGTCAGACAGCATCACCTTGAAGCCCACATCTGAGGTGGCTTTAACAAAGTGAGTTATACCTGTACCATTTACGGGAAGATCAAAACCCTCAAAGGGGGGTCCATTATATCGATTCATGATTTTCAGTACGTTTTGAAAAAACAGCTCCTGTCAAGAAAAATGTTTAAAAATAATGCAAAAGAGAATAGACGAAAAATAGTACAGAAAGAAGTATTGTAATGAAACATTTCGGCCTGTGTATTATTTAGGATGGAAGAGCACGCTTTCTTTTAATATGAATGGTGGAAATGACAAAACATGTTACGGAAATGAAAAGAAAAATGCGTGTCAAAATGAAGTAAGAACCGAAGTCCTTTTTGGCGTAGCTGAGTGCCGACGGTGCGATGGAGGCGAAAAAGGATACGATCAATGCCGCAGTGGACATGATGCGCCCAAGGTATTTTTTGCCAAAAAGTTTGGGCCAAGGTGCTGCGTAAACAATTCCGTAGAGGGCCCAGTTGAAACCGCATAGAAAAACGAAAAACCATAGCCCCCATGATGTAAAAGTGTTTTCTAAAAAGAACATCATGGCCGCATTGGTCGAAAAAATTACGAGTAAACAGTAGCGGATTGAAAATCGATCCTGAAGGATGCTGAACAAAACCCCAGAGATTGCACTGATTATAGCAATGTAAGGAAAAATATCGAAAGGATCGGCGATGCAAGCATGGGTTTCGCGAAAGATGTCGACGATATGAATTTGTAAGCCTGTTGAAGCAAAGGTCGATGTGGCAGCCGCTAGGGAAAAAATCCAGAAGTCAAAGGTGCCTAAAGCTTGACGTAGCGTGTAGTCATGCGAAATATTTGCACTTTCTTCTTCGGCGATATTCACTGTGTTGCACTCATCCTTTGAACCGTTACGATTGATGCCGATCGATTTGGGATTATCGCGGCATAGGGCCCAAATAATGGGTAGAAATCCCAGAAGAGTAACGAATCCTAGCAGTATCCAGGCGTTGAGATAACCCAATTTTTTAACTAAAAGATGAATGATCTTGGGCGCACAACCGAAGGTAATGGATATAAAAACACCGGAAATGCCGAGAGCGGTACAACTTTTTTTGTCATACCAGTGGAGGAGCATCATGCGGCTGGCGAGCGGGATGAGGTTCTGTCCGCATAGTTTTAATAGAAAAAGTCCCGAAAATAGAATACCCGTAACGGCCGTAGAAGACGAGATGTAGTTCTTCAATGAGGCGATGGCGGAAACAATATGCCCCATGAAGAGTAGGGTTAATCCCAGCATTAATGCACTATAGGTTATGGCTCGACGAATTCCAATGTGATCAAAAATCGTGCCAAATAACGGCAATAACAATGTGCTGAGCAGGGTCGCAACAGCGAGAATGTTACTAAAATGTGTGCGAGGGATATGTAAATTTTCGATTAGTGCTTCCGTGAAAGGGCAAAGACCCACACTGTGGCCGGGAACAGTAATCGCTCGTGCACAGAGGTAGGTAAAAAAAATAACCCAGCCATAGGAAAATGACATCCGCTTAGGAGAAAAAGGGAAGTTGGGGGCGAAGATTTTCAAATCAAAGGACATAAAACCGACCCGGATAATTTATGGAACGTTACAAAGATCAAGCATAGAATACTTCAATATGGGGCTTCGGCTGCCCGGGGCTCCGGCCGCCCAGGGGGGCCCGCCCCCCTGGACCCCCGCAAGGAGTCGGAGACTCCTTGACCTCCTTCGGCGGC
>JAIRLD010000067.1 GCA_031259665.1 Puniceicoccales bacterium
TACTTCGAATTGAGTAATTTTTTGTTTTTCCGTTAGGACCAGATGGAGCTTTAAACCAAATGTAGTTTTCGAAGAATGTGTCCCATTGGCCACTCCTCGAAAAGTTCGATGCCGGTTCGTACGTACATTTTCGCAAACCGGGAGGGGTGTGGAATCGATCAACAGGAACCCCGATTTTTCCTCCCGTTGTGCCCATTGGAAATTGTGCCCATTGGAAAAACACTTCTGCCTGTCATAGTTACCATTTCGCCGATGGACAGCCTACTTTTTTTCTGGTCTTCTTAATGGCACCCTCTTTTTCTCCTTGAAAAGATCATCCCCTTCAACAGATAATCTAATCAGGCTTAGGGGAATAATTTTCATTTAATCCTCCTAAGCCCTTTTCCCTTTTATTCAAGCCATTTCATTTCGCCATCCGCGTATTACTTTTGTTATTCGCGTTGACGAATTGTAATATTTTGGGCTGCTTCCAATTTCCACTTCTCCGTAATGCTACTTATTCCTATCGGATTTTCGATTCTTAAAAAAAAATAAATAATAAGGCTTGAAAATTTTTCCGGAGCTATAACGTATATGAAATACGCTAGCAGAATGTTTCTGCCGCAGGCCCTTTTAAAGCGGTGTTACCCGTGAGGTACGGGAACTCGAAGTTCTGGCGAATTTCTTGGTCTGTGAAGAGGATTGTTTATAATGGCAAAAGTAGAATATTTAGAAAAAAATAAAATCATCGGTGACTTCAAAATTCACGAGAACGATACGGGTTCCTGTGACGTTCAAATCGCTCTCCTAACCGCCCGGATTAATCACCTTACGCAACATCTCAGCGTGCATAAAAAGGATTTTCATACGCGTCGCGGTCTGGTCGCCCTAGCCAATCGCCGCCGAAAGTTACTCAATTATCTCAAACGCGTGGATTTTAAAAAATATAACGAGATTTTACAGCGCCTCGAGTTGCGTCGCTGAGTCATTCAAAAATTAAAATTATAGTTCATGAAACAGTTGTTTAATGTCGAATCGGAAGGAATTCGTTTCTCTACTGGATCCCTTGCAAAACAAGCTAACGGTGCAGTGGTCGTCACGCTCGGTGAAACAAGCGTCTTTGTCAGTACCGTCGCCGCTAAAAAGTGTTTGCCGGGACAGAATTTTTTTCCGCTAACGGTAGATTATCGGGAACGTTTTTCAGCCGCTGGAAAGTTTCCGGGAGGCTACGCTAAGCGTGAAGGTAAGCCGTCGGAAAAAGAGGTTCTCACCTCCCGTTTATGCGATCGTCCCTTGCGTCCACTCTTCCCGAAAGGGTTTATGAATGAGGTGCAGGTCATTGGACTACTGCTAGCAGCCGATGGAAAAAATGAGGGCGATATTTTAATGGTCAATGGAGCTTCGGCAGCATTAGTTTGTTCGGATATTCCCTGGGCTGGTCCAATCGGTTGTGTACGCGTGGGGGAAATTGATGGCGAATTCGTAGCAAATCCAACCAATGAAGCGATGCTCAGGTCTCGGTTGGATCTCATCTACGTCGGCAACGAGAAAGATATGATGATGATCGAAGGTAATGCCGATCAGCTGACGGAGGATCGTTTTATCGAAGCACTAACCTTTGCACATCGACAAATTCAACCGCTTATCGAAGCCCAAAAGGAGTTGGCGCGCCTATGTGGAAAGCCGAAAAAAATATTTACACTGCATACGGTTCCGGAAAATATTATGGAGATTTGTACGGAATACAAAGGGCGTCTTGCGGAAGCTGTTTTTCAAGCGGAAAAGGTAAAGCGGGAGGAAGATGTGGAGGCGGTGAAAACGGAGGCTAAGGAAGCCGTTTTAGCGGTGGTTGGAGAAGAAACTTATGAGGAATTTTTAGTCAATATGGCCTTCGAAGAACTCCAGGAGGAACTCTATCGCAAAAATATTTTAGATTATGGAAAACGGGTAGATGACCGTGCCATCGACGAAATTCGGCCTTTACACTGCGAAACTAATATTTTACCACGTGTACACGGAACGGCACTTTTTCAGCGGGGAGAAACGCAGGCGCTGGTAAGTGTAACGCTCGGATCTTCCCGGGATGTACAGGAATTGGATGCCATTACGGGAGGGATAAAGACCAAAACGTTTTTATTGCACTACAATTTTCCGCCCTATTGTGTAGGGGAAACAGGGAGAACGACCGGTGCCGGGCGACGCGAGATCGGCCATGGAGCATTGGCGGAGCGTTCTTTATCGCCGATTATTCCGTCGGAGGAGGTTTTTCCCTACTCGATTCGTATTGTTTCGGATATTTTGGAATCCAACGGTTCCTCTTCGATGGCGAGTGTTTGCGGAGGCTGCCTCGCACTGATGGATGCGGGGGTACCCATATTAGCGCCAGTTTCGGGAATTTCGACGGGTTTAGTTACGGAATTCGATGCGGAGGGGAATTTGAAAAAGTACGTCGTTTTTACAGACATCCTTGGGGACGAGGATCATTTTGGCGACATGGATTTCAAGATTTGCGGTACGGCGCAAGGCATTACGGGATTTCAGCTTGATCTCAAGATTAAGGGTTTACCGTTGGAAATTGCAAAGGAGGCGATTTACCGCAATAGGGAGGCGCGATCGAGAATTTTGGAAACCATGCTAGCGGTACAGCCGTGTGTTAGCGAGCATTTGAAGCCATCGGCGCCTGGATTTGAGGAAGTGTGGATTGATCCCGACAAAATTGGAGCGCTCATTGGTCCTGGCGGAAAAAATATCAAGCGCCTTACGGAATCGAGTGGGGCACAGATCGATATCGATGAGGACAATAGTGGCCGCGTCATGATTTTTGCGCCCAATCAGGAATCGTTGGATCAGGTATTAGTTGAGATTAATGCGATGAATGCGGAGATAGAAGTGGGGAAGACATACAAAGGTATGGTGAAATCGATCAAAGATTTTGGTGTTTTCGTCGAGTGTTTACCGGGTAAGGAAGGCATGGTCCACGTATCAGAGCTCGCCGAATTTCGCGTTGAAAATGTAGAAGATATTTGTAAACCAAATGACGAGATTATCGTAAAATGTGTTGGTGTAGATGAGAAGGGTCGTGTACGATTAAGCCGTCGAGCCGTACTCTGTGAAGCGAAGGGTGAAGTTTATGTTTCGAGTCGACCGGTATCGTCAGGCGTCGGGCGCAGACCCCCTCGGAGTGTGGGAGGAAACAGATCCCGTTACGGGAGTTGATAAATTGGTGCAGGTCAATCAAAGTTACATCCCATTGAGCTATCGAGTCTGTGAGCCAAGGGTGTTGCGCTCAGGATCTGGGGCTGTACTTTGTGAACCAGGAGGGTTGCGCTCAGGAGCCGTACGGGCCGTACTTTGCGAAGCGAAAGGGGAAGTCTATGCTTCGAGTCGACCGGTATCGTCGGATGTCGGGTGCAAACTCCCTCGGAGTATGGGGAACAGGTCCCATGACAGCGGTTTTTAAAGCCCAGAAAAAACGGAAAAATCTATCCGTCAGGATAAAATAATTATTCCCGTTTTTCATGAAAAAAATCCTTGCCAAAGGTCCTTTTCCCCGTAGGGTTACGGAAGTTTGTAAAATATAAATGTCGAATATAGAAGTAGGAAAGACGTACAATGGTACCGTGAAATCAGTCAGAAATTTTGGTGTCTTTGTAGAATGTATTGCGGGGGAAGAGGGCTTAGTCCATATTTCTGAGCTTGATAACTGTAGGATTGAGAACATTGATGCGGTTTGTAGTGTTGGTGACTCGATTTCAGTAAAGTGTATCGGTGTTGATGATCAAGGACGTGTGCGCCTAAGCCATCGGGCTGTAATTTGTGAGGAGCAGGGATTACCCTACGAAGTTCGCGAAGTAAAGCCAAAGCGATCTTTTTCAGGAGGAGGTTTTGGTAATCGCAATTCGGGTGGGCGTAACTTTGGTCCAAGGAAGTTTGGTAATGATAATCGGGGAGGCGGTGGTGGCCGATCCTTTGGCGGCGGTGGTTTTGGGCATTCGCGGCGTTCTTCATCGGGAGGCTCGAGTTTTTCCCGCGATTATTAATTTTTGATCAAGTTTGTCTGAGAAAGTTTGTAGATTTTTTTAAGTAATTCATTCACAGAGGTGTGGTGTATACTTTTTAGTGTCCAGCATTTTGGTGGTGATTTTAAATGGTTGGATTTCTTACCTTAAAGGATGACTTTTGTGTAGTTGTCGGATTTAATCCAACATTACAAAAAAAGTTTGCAAATTTTTTCAGATGGTTTTTCTGGAAAGGGAGGAGGAGTTATGTCTAGAATTTGTTTTATTACGGGTAAGAGTCAAGTTAAGGGGAGTCGCATTCGTCGACGTGGTCAGACGCGGAAGAGTGGTGGTATTGGAACGCACATTATCAAACGCACGCGGCGTGTTTTCAAAGCAAATTTGCAGCGGGTGCGCATCGTTCTACCTTCCGGTCAAGTGAAGCGCGTACTTGTTTGTGTAAAAGCGATCAAGGCTGGTAAAATTCAAAAGGTTGCCATCTAAACGTTTGCCTTTTTGTTGTGATTTCTGGTATATAGAATGACTGATTTTTGGCTGAGTGGTATAGTCGGAGAAGTTTTTAGAGGCAAATGGTTGAGGTATTTTTTATAGGTACTTCATGGGTATGCACGAAAATTATTACAGCGAGATTATTTCCGCTTGCGATACCGTTGGCGTTGGCATTACATTTCAGTGTTTATATATTTCGGTTACGGAGCAGCGCATATATTTTTATAATGAAGCGCGATTGGAATCGATTTATGAGATTTCCACGGCAATAAAAGGAGTGAATCAAATTCGAGATTCGGAAGGTACGCCTTTGGGTTTACATAAAATTGCGGATAAAATTGGCGAAGGCGTTCCATGGGGTACGGTTTTTATAGAGCGAAAGAGTACTGGAAAAATTTTTACGGAATACGACGATTGGGAGACGAGGAGTTATGTAACAAGCCGAATTTTGAGACTAAAGGGACTCCAGGATGGCTACAATTCTGGTGGGAATTGCGATACCTACGGGCGTTACATTTACATTCATGGTATAACGAATGAGAAAAAAATCGGTACACCTGGGACCCGAGGGTGTATCGGTATGCGTAATGGCGATGTGATCGAATTATTTTCCAAAATTGCTTCCGATTCAGTGGTTCTCATTGGAAAAAAATAGGAGCAATTTCTTTATGTGGGGGATAGGTAACGGAAAAGAATGACATAGTCTGGACAAATGGTATAGTCTAGATGTAAAGTTGCATCGATGTGAAGCAGAAGTAATACGATTGAATGGTTTTCTAAAATTGCTTCCGGTGTTGATTCTCATTGGAAAAAATGAAAGCGGCTTCCCTTGAAAGCCACTTTACATTGATTTGTAAATTTACCAATTTCACTATTCCGGTATGGGAGTCTGTACCGGAGGAGGTACCGAAGGAGACGGTGCCGGAGGGGGTTCCGGTACGGATGTTTGTGCCGGAGTGGAAGCCGAGGGAGACGGTACCGGGAGAGGGTCCGGTACGGATGTTTGTACCGGAGGAGGTACAGAAGGAGACGGTACCGGAAGAGGTTCCGGTACGGATGTTTGTATCGGAGGAGGTACTGGTACGGAGGTCTGTGAGTTAATAAGTCCCATAACATAATGGGCAACTTGGCTGCTTATGATCACTGGCCACAGGAATGTTTTTAAAGCATATATACTTGCCGCTGCAGTTGCGAAAATCCCTACATTTCTAATTTTGCGTTTTTTTCCAATGCTAAGAATTGCCGTTTTTTGCCAAAGTGGTGTCTGAACATCGCTTTCCTTCGCTGGAGTAAAGTTTTGATTCCTCGGAATCGAAAATATAGTACGTCCGAGATAGCTATTGTAACAAATAACCACAGAGTTGAGGCCATATGTGCTAATGGTATTTAGCAATTCGTGATCCCTAAACCATGCATGTTGTACCAGAACTTCTTCGTTTTCATTGTCCAGATCGTTCTCTAAATCACGTTCATCATTATTTTCCAATTCATTTAGTCTCGCGAAAATAAGTCGTCCAGCAATATCCAAGGCGCCTGGACCGTAGGACCATCCTTTATTTCCAACCTCAATGTATAAAATTGGCTTATTGATCACTTGGGCAATTTGTTGAACAAGGCTGGGATCGACACTTACAGTAAGCGGATTACGATCGTTGGGGCAAAATTGTGTTGCGATTTGTTCAAGTTTGTTATATACTAACGAAACAGGTCGGCCCCTTACTATCGCGTCATCGTGAATTTGTTGAGCAATTTCCGTAAGTATCCACAAACCGATGGAGGGACTTTTACATGCGCGGTTATTATTTTGTAATTGAAGAAATCGACATCTTGCTAAATTTGCTATCTGTATTTCCTTTGGCGTTAGTGTATCGCGTGCTGTCGAATAAACAAGTGCGCTTCGTTCCTGTAAAGATTGAACTGTTTTGATAGACTTTCTGGGAGGTTGCGTTGTACTGGCTTCATGATTTTCCACACTCGCCTGCAAATCAACCTGGAGCGGAATAATTAATGAAAATGTTATTAACCGTACTTTTTTATTGAAAACACTGTAATCCATATCAGATATCCACGTTAGAAATCAGGAAATTTTTGTCAATTCAATTAGCGGTATAATTGGTACGACTATGAGGAATTGACTTAATTTCGGTTGAGAACACGACCAAATTAGTAGTAATTCGGTCGAAAAATCCTAGAAAAACACCGTTACAAACCGGTGCATGAAACTAACCAAACCGGAAACCAGGCAGCGGATATGATCTTAATACGTGACAGTCAAATTGAGAATCGAGGCAGAGGACGTGATTTTCTCAAGCGTGACATTCACTCCGCCCTTATGCCCTTAGCCTTGGAGTGCTTTCCGTTGCTGTCAAGTTTTTTTTAAAAATCAATAGCCGGAGTCTTGGCGTCGGTGATTAATTACGTTTTTTTCCAAATAGGCGTTGTAGAAATCGTCAGCGGTTAGGCCGAGGACCTGTCCGGCAGAGATAATGAAATGCATCAGATCAATAACCTCAACTTTGGCATTTTCTTCGTCGAAGTGCTGCTGCTTTTTCCACCACTTCCAGGGAACAGAATCAACCAATTCCGCTAACTCCTGCTGGATTGCACGGGAATATTTCAGAATCCATTCAATTTTTTCTTCCTCTGAAAGATCACGTAAATGGACACCAATCCGCGCATTTAATTGTTCCTGTAACTCAAACATTTTTTCAAGTTTATCCATAACTGCTTTTCCTTTTAAACTAAAATTTTGGAAATTTCCAGAATTATTTTCTCTTTCCCAATATAAACCGAAATTCTCATGGAAAATAATAGTAATATAGCATGAAATCTATGCTGCACTGTGAATGGATAGAACCTTGTGCCTGAGAAGAAAAATAGCCAATAAATTGGTCAATAATAGGCCATCGATACAGATATCAGCGATGGTCCATGGCAGAGACGTATCCATAAAAGCTCCTACCGGAATCATCGCAATGAAAAGCAAGCGGTAATAGTACCGCCAACGGGCGCGGTGAAGAAAGAAAAAAGTGTATTCCGCAAACCATGCCCAGGCAAGAATGGTCGTAAATGAAAAGAAATAAATAATAATAGGAATGAGCCAGCCCGCCCGCGGTGTCCGAAAGGCTGCGACAAATGTGTCGACGCAAATTTTACTCGCATCTTGGTTGAGATTGGGAGCTGCACAGACGATTAAAATACCGGTAATGAAACAAAGTATAGCCACTAAAATCGGTGCTAAAAGTGCCGTAATGCCCTGCTCACGGGCGTGCTGTTCCGGAGAACATTGGCTATTACTAATACTTCCATGGGCAATACCGGCAAGCCCTAGACCGATATCCGTTGCGAAAAGTCCCCGGGAAGTCCCTTCGCGGAGGGCCCTAACCAACATAATACCCGCACTACCGCTACCCATCGAAGATAGGGAAAATGCCCCCCTAAAAATCTCTCCCAGGGCACTGCCCAAACGATCGCGCATGATATAAAGTCCAATCAAACAGGCGATAATGTAGACGATTCCCATAATCGGTACACCGCAGGACATGAACGTAACGAATCGTTTTAGTCCCCCAGAAAGAATAATGGCGATGGGTACGGCAAGTAGTAGGGCGCAGAGCGTTTGGGTTACAAAATTACCATCGGAGAAAGCGTACACAAAAGCGTGAGTTTGTACCAAATTGCCGACCGTCAGCGAAGCTCCGATAAGAAAAACACAGTAACACAGGCTCATGCCATGGGATGAAATTCCTTTTTTGATGTAGAACATGGGGCCGCCGATACAGCGGTCGTGGTGTTGTTTTTCCTGGTAAAATACCCCCAGAGAAGCGCAGGCTAGCTTGACAACACTCCCTAAAGTGGCGATGACGACCATCCAAAAAATAGCTCCCGGACCACCCGTAGCGATGGCCAATGCCGTTCCCGCAATTGTCCCTGCACCCAGGTTTCCACCGACAATAGCCGCGACGGCCGCAAAATTACTCATTTCACCCTTTCTTTTTTTATCGGTTAACATGTTGCGCAACGCATTGCCCAAGGATCGCAATTGTGGCCACTTTAACCGCCAGGAAAGATAGATCGAAATTCCGAGTAATGCAGGAAAAATGCAAAGAATTACGAAGTAACTTAGGAATGTATCTAGGTTAGCCATGATGTTTCTTTTAACCAGGAATAGATTATGTCAAGGTATTATGAGAACCTGGAGCTCTGCTCCACACCCCGCAAGGAATCGTGGACTTCTTGACCTCGCCGCAAGGGTCAAATTTTTAAATTGTTGGCCAAGTCTATGCGCGATGCGCATAGACTTGGCCACTCTTTTTTACTTTGTCTTGCAGTTGCGCAACTCCTGTGCAATTTTGCACAGGAGT
>JAIRLD010000092.1 GCA_031259665.1 Puniceicoccales bacterium
TATGTTAGGGTTGTTCCCCTACGACCGGAGCAATGGAGGGCGATCAGTAATCCGCCTGATGAGCATGAATTTAATATAATGTATCTGGTGGAATTTGCTGGGAGGAAGATTCTTTTTACCGGTGATATTAATCCTCAGCTATTTACACGCATTATGGAAGATCTTAAATTTGCACGAGAAATAAATGGCGTGGATTTTTTAGTGGTGCCACATCATGGGACAAATCGATCGGGAGAATTAATGGCTAAAGCTGCAATTAATCCAGAGATGTGTATTATTTGTAGTGATCCGAGGGGGAAACATAATCTTCCATGGAGTGAAATAGCAAATTTTCAATTTAAACAGGGAAAGGGTATTACTACTCTGGCGCATAGTGTGAGTAGAAGGAAGGAAAATAGTGTGAGGAAAAAGAAAAAGCGTAATGCAAGTGTCATGCAAGAGGAAAAGGTAAAAACACGAGAAGAAACATTGCCGGTATTTGTTACCTGTGATGCTGCACAAGGATACTATGAATTAGTTATCACGACGGATGGAACGGCGAGATTGTTCGATGGACCGACGGCTAGAAGTCGGGGTGATTTTTGTTTTCAATCCTTGTAGTCCCGGGGCTTTGCCCCAGACTCCGCAAGGGGCTCCAGCCATTTGCACTGGGTTCAGGCCCGAGGTTTGCATGAAGTGCAAACCTCGGGCCGTCCCCGAAGGGTCAGGGGATGCTATCCCCTGGCAGGGGGTTAAGGGGGAAGGATTCCCCCTTTAATGCTCCGGGACGCCGTCCCAGGATTATTGTTTTGTTTGATCGTTTATAGTTTAGGTTTTTATTCGGATATTTTGGGGTTCTTTGTACTTGGGATTGGGCTTGATTTGTAATGATTTTATCAAGATATTTCTTTTAGGAAATTGTATTGACAAGCGATTAAATTGCAATGAATTTCGAAGCATATGGTTAAGAAAAAGCTTATTGAAATAGTTGTTTGTAGTGCTTTATTGTTAGGAGATTGTATGGCAAATGGATCGGCTTCAGGGAATCAATCGGTTGCGGCAGCTTCATGGGATGATCTAAAGGCGCGATATTAACAGCATTGCAGCAAGATTCTCCAGATTTAACAGCAGCGAATGTGCTGGATAAGCTGAATAGGCAGTTGTTATTGGTACAGGAGATATCGAATATTAGGAGGAATAGGGCATCTATGGGAACAATGTTACAAGATATACAGGAGGAATTGTCGATAATAAACCAAGTGATGCTTAAGTGGCCGGGGTTAGATATAGTGAGACAGATATCAGCTGAGGAACGAGAATGGATGAAAAACGAGCGAGTTTTGCTAGCGAATCGGGAAGCATTCCTCGAGAAGCAACAATTAAAAATGCGTACGTTACAAACACAACAACAAATAAACGCGGAATCACGAGGGGAAGATGATGCCAAGCCTTTTACTTCAATAGAGGAGGCACGAATATCATGCGAGTTAAAAAAGATGCTAATGCTAGGAGAAATTTAGATGGATGTATTACTGCGACGATAAATTATTTTCAGAATACTGAAGAAGGAAAAATTTGTTGTCCTAGTAATGTACCAAAAGTGCAATGGAGAAAGGCTAAAACTGTCGAAATATTGTATGAGATTGAAAAAAGTTTTCCCAGGAGGACGAATATTTTCACGGTTTGTGAGACTGAGATAGCGAGATTATGTGAAAACGATGATCCATTATTAGTAAATTTTACATATGCGGAATTGTTGTTAATGTCTCAATGCGTTGTATGGAGTGACAATCAAATAAGGTTGAGTTTTGATGTTCAAAATTCGGTGGTGCGGGAGGCTATAGATCTGTTAAAAGAAATGGAGAATGATGCAAATGCAATAGTTTCAGAGAGGGCTAAGTCACTTCTAAATAGAATCAGGGAAGAGAGAGCTTTTGTGAAATTTTTTCCACCAGAAAATTAGGATTGTATGAGATATTTTAAAAGGGTATTTTGTTATTTTATTTTAGTTAGTGTAATCTATAGTCTTAGTAATGGGTGGATTTCTACGATTAAGGCTACTCTTCAAATTTGTTTTTTTCAGACAGGAGAGGGTAATTGTATTGGGTTGCGTATGGATGATGATGAATGGTCCAAAGTTACTTTTCATCGATTGTGGTGGTGGAGCAATAAAAAAAAATGGATATAAAGAGAGTTTGAGTAGCCGGCTAAAGTATCTCGGAAAAAGGTTAAGAGAGTTGTTTCAAGGGATTCCTATGTGTGAAATATTGATTACACATAATCATGAGGATCATAACAATTTACATCAAATGGTGGAGGAAGTGGCTTCAGGGTGTGGATGTAGGGTTTCGTTTCCTATTGCGCCAATGCATGGCCGAAAGTTTAAAGAAAGTAGTAGAGATAAACTATTACTTTTAGATCTACTCCGAGAAGATAGAAAATTTTTTTTGAAAGAGCTCCCTATAATAGAGAATTCGTTGGGGCCTCGCGTGAGGATCGTTCCTATGAGGCCGGAGGTTTGGCAAAACAATGGTGCAGCAGATTTAGAGCATGATTTTAATATGATGTATTTGGTGGAATTTGCTGGTAGAAAGATTCTCTTCTCAGGTGATGTTAGTCCTCAATTGCTTGCTCGAGTTAGGGCAGACTATCGCAGGCGAGAAATAGATGCCGTAGATTTTTTAGTGTTGCCTCACCATGGATCTAATCAAGTAGGAGAATTGATAACTCAATGTGGAACTAAACCAGAAATGTGTATTATTTGTAGTAATCCTGGGGAGAAACACAATCTCCCGCAGAGTGGATTAAAAGGTTTGTCATTAAAAAGTGGGTATGGTATTTTTACGGAGAAGCATGTTGTGAGTACATTCGAAAAAAAAGAAGAGATACAATTACCGATATTTGTTACCTGTGATGCTGCGCAAGGATATTATGAATTGGTCATTGATATGGATGGAACAGCTACGTTATTTGATGGGCCAACAGCTAAGCAGCAAAATCTTTTCTCTTTTCAATCCTTGTAGTTTGGTTTTTTTCCGTCCTTTGACCTTTTCGAGTTATCCTTTATACCGAAATGGGGCCTAGTTTTTGTAATTCCATAAATGCATTGACAGATAATTGAAATGTGATATAATCTAGAACATGGATGGGAAGAAGATCATAGGAATAGCTGTCAGTAGCATTCTTTTGGCCGGAAATTGTATCGCAAGTGAAGATGACGCAACAGAAACAGATCAAGATGAGTCGACGTTACGGAAAAAATTAAAAGAGCTAACACAGCAGTGTGAAATATTGGCACAACAAAATAAAATTATATTTACTTCATTGGATGATGTGAGAAATTACATGAGGCGTCGTAGAATTGATGGAGAATGGTTAAAAGCGTGTCTTGAAAGAACTTGGGTCTATTGGCGAGATGGCAATATCCCCTAGCTAGAAAATACTCCTTCTGACGAATGGCGGCGCTCTAAAGTTGTCGAAATATTTTCTGAAGTTAAGAAAATAGCTGTTCAAAAAGAAGATCTAGGAGATATTATTGAGATGTGTGATATGAAAATAGGGGCCGTATCAGAGGGAGGTAATGTATTTGTGAAAGCTAAATTATTGTTAATATCTCAGTGTCGGGTATGGGACGAATCGAGAAATAGATTCAAATTATGGCTCAATAAAGATAAAGAAATTGTACGAGAATCCATTGGGATGCTACGCTCTATGGCCCAAAAACAGGACGAAAATGGAGAAAAAGCACGGGCTTTGCTGAGATCAATGAGGTCGGTGAAAAATTAATAAAAACACTAGAAAATTATTTGTCTCCAGAAAGAATTGAAATTTAAAAGTTGTAAGGTATCAATTCTGCTGCCCCCATCAAATGATTCTCCGAAGAGGATTGTGAACCTTTGATCATAGGCTAATTTTCCTTGACAGTGATTTGAATTGTTGCAGACAGGAGCCCTGTGATCAGAAGTAAATCATAGGCGGGGTATGGCAGTAGTCACAGAACAGTCTAATACCTCTGAAAAATGCATCAAGTGGGTGATCGAAACTTCCGGAACGGCTTAGGGGCCTGGGCTTGGATGTTGAAAAACTGGATCGCTTTGAGTTGCGTTTTGGAAATCACGATCGAAAATCATTGGTAGGGAGGATTGATGGAGTAATGGAAAAATGACATGTATCAGGAAGATGATGGAGAAATATTCGATGCATCGGAAGAATCATTTTTAAGGTTGTACATGTAAATAATCCAAAATCATTGGGAGAATATCACCTGTAATGAAAAGAATTTCATAAATTAAATTGTAAGGAAAGGAAAAAGGATGGGAATATTAAAGAAAATAGTACGAAATTCACTTGTGGGATTTTGTTTTTTACTGGCTACGGGTATTTGGGGAGCGGTTGCTGCCGAAAATAAACTTCAGCAATACAACGCAATCCTAGACCCCAATCAGCCCGTATTTGGATGTGAGCCGGGTGAGATTCTTGATAGGGTTCGAAGCAGTCGCAACGGCAACGACAATGTGGCTGCCATTAGAATTAAAAATAAAACATATGTAATTGTTAGTTCAATTATTGATGAGGACTTATATGATTTGTTTAAAAAAGGAAACCCTTTACCGGACCCTCGGCCGATATCGGTAATGGATTTGTTGTATTTGTATAAGCCCAAAGACGGTGATCAAGGACTCATAGAGGGATTTGATTTAGCAAACAGGGTGACACAGGCGAGAAATAATCCAAATCGAGTATTGGTGGTAGCAATGATGAAAACGGTTGTGGAATTGTTTTCCCAGAAAAAAGAAGAATTATTTAAAGGTGAGCCACAGTATAATAAAGACGTGGGTGAATTGGAGATGAAACTGATAAAAAATAACAGAGTAATAGCCTGCCAGGCTTTGCCTCGGTTTATTAATTGCGTTAAAGAATCTTTAAATGATAAAGATTTAAATGATTTAGAAATCGGGAAATTAGCGATTATAGATTTTCTAAATAGGTTAAGAAAATATGCACAGGATACTGCTGTGATTCCAAATGAGATAGAAGATCCCAATCCAGTTGATAATGTTTTAAAAAGCACTCAGCATTATGCTTCAGGTTGTGATCGTCTAACTGAAGAAATAGGCGCCCAAATTGAAGAAATCAGCGCAGATGCACAGCTTGAAAGGAATAGGACGATAGTAGCAAAAGGAATGGTAAATCTCGTGCGATTGGTTCGAGGGCCATGGCTTGGAATAGGGCATATTTGGCGATTGTATATAAATTTCGCAGACAATGTTATGGAAATGAAATATGGACAAGATCTTAACCCAGATCGATATGTCGCTGCCATAACGCACACGGAGCAGATGAGCGACTGGTTGGGCGCTAAGCTTGGAGTAGATATTTTAGTGGAAATTTCAGGGAAAGCGCCGTGTCTGAAATGTTCCCACTACATCCAGTATGCAATAAAGCCCAATAGTAATTCACGGGTGAAAAATGCTTGGAATGAAAGAACCGTTATAGCATTCAGGTCTGGATGTAAACGTGAAACGGAAATGATAAAATATCGTTATCCTTTTAAGGTTTTCAATGACAAAAATTGCGTTTTTTGGACTTTTGTTAACGGAAATTGGGAATTGGATCATCTGGGTCAAAATTGGGGAAATAAAGACGGAAAAGAAGGTTCTAACTGTTATATTAATAATCATGTGGAGAGATATGGGCAACTGCAAATGCAAGTGGATGGCAGTGTGGAGAAAAAAGAGGTTTCATTTTTGATATCTGCCGAGGAGTAGTCTACGGCGGATAATTAATAATACGCGAATGGCGAAATGAGATGGCTTGAATAAAAGGGAAAAGGGCTTGGGAGGATTAAATAAAAATCATTCCCCCAAGCCTGATTGGATTATCTGTTGAAGGGGATGATCTTTGCAAGGAGAAAAAGAGGGTGCCATTAAGAAGACCAGGAAAAAAAAGTAAGTTGTCCATCGGCGAAATGGTAACTATGACAGGCAAAAGTGTTTTTCCAATGGGCGCAACGGGATGAAAAATCGGGGTTCCTGTTGATCGATTCCCCCTCCCGGTTTGCGAAAATGTACGGGCGAACCGGCATCGAACTTTTCGGGGAGTGGCCAATGGGACACATTTTTCGACGAAAACTATATTTGGTTTAAAGCTCCATCTGGTCCTAACGGAAAAACAAAAA
>JAIRLD010000101.1 GCA_031259665.1 Puniceicoccales bacterium
GGCTCGGCCGCAAAGGCAAGGTCAAGGAGTCTCTGACTCCTTGCGGGGTGTGGGGCAGAGCCCCACAACAGCCTCCTTACGGGAGTCCAGATAGCTGATCCCTCGGGCAGTTGTAAGACATGTGGTGGAACCTCACAATCACAGACAGTCGACGTAGCGCCTAATGGCTTCAATTTTCCAGGATGACGTTTGACCACCGATCGTTATTTCCACATCATCGCCGACCTGTTTTGCGAGTAGTGCTTGGGCCAAAGGTGTTTTATAGGAAAGAGCATTATTATCGGGATCGCCATCCCAGGCGCCTAAAATCGCATATTCCGCACTTTCATTGGCTGCATTTGTCAGACAAACGACGGTACCGATGCCCACAACATCGTCATTTGCCGTAGTAAAGTCAATAATTTGCGCCTTTTTGAGATCGATTTCCAATTGATCGCGCCGCGATAACAAAATACTCTGATCCTGTCTCGCCATTTTGTATTCTGAATTTTCGCTGAGATCGCCATGTTCACGGGCAACTTCGATAGCTTTTTTATTGGCCGGAATTTTTTCATTAACCAACACTTCATACTCTCTTTTCTTTGCATCGAAGCTCTCTCGGGAAACCATAAGGGAAACATCCATACCCTGTTTATCGGAAAGTTTATCGGAAATTAGCATTTGAACTGCAGGAAATTCTTTAATGAATCGTGCGAACAACAATTTTTTTGTTAGCGAATCAAACCATTGATTTTGCATTAACATTTGGCATAAGCCCCGCGCATGTTCCTCTGTCGCATCGGAAAGTAAATCGCGGATTAGATTGCGATCTTCGCTGACCAGTTCCGCTAAGGGAATCCGTTTTGACGAGGCATTAGTTAACGCTTCCATGTCAATGGCTAAAAAAATCGCATTGAGCAATTTATGGCCAATCAATTCTTTGGAAACAATTTCGGAAAATTTTCGCGCGTGACGATTCTTGATAATCCAATGGAGTACCGGCGATTTCAGGGCGCGTTCGTTTAACCAACGCTTGAAACAATCCCTTAAAAAGTCGTGACAACCGCGCTCGATGAGAAACAAAATACACTCATTTGTAAATTTACCTTGACTATTTTTTAATAAATTCGCACAGCGTGACTCCCATTCATCTGGAAAAGCACAGGTCACTAGGAGTAAAAATCGCCCATAATAAATCGAAGGCAATTCTTCAACCAACTTGCCCAAATTGTTACAATCGCGGATTATGGATTCCGGTGTAGGTTCAAAATATTCAATTTCATCGCCGATAATTTCCGATAGATCATTGCGAACCCAACAACAAGCTAATCTTTGTGCAATGGATAGACGCTTATCATTTGTTTCGAGAATAGCATTTAAATCATCGACCACCTGTTTAATCTCAATGGCAATGGTCTCCTGATTTTCGGGTGGTAGATTCAAAATTTTTGTGGCAATTTCAATTTTTTTGATGGGATCCTTATGCATTTGAATCTGATCCACTATATCATCCTCGACACTAACGGGCTGTTCCCGCAAAATATAAGTATTGAGACGCTTCGGCGATAGGGTAACCAAAGGATCTTTCGTAAGTAATTTTTTCACATTGGACCACCAACGACGAAATCCAGACTCGCCGATAATACGCTTAAAAATGAACTCGATTTCACTCAGCGCCAATTCTCCGTGGGGACTATCTTCGATGAGCGAACGAATGAGCATAACTGGCTCGTTTTTAGCCTTCTCTATAATCGCATCGGGATTATTTTTGAATTGTACCAAGATATTATTATCGGACAAGATCTCCAATTTTTTAACGCAGAAAACGGGATTCATACGATGCTCCACCTGGTCTTCGAAGACAATTTTTAACACATTTGTCGCGGGCTCATAACCTAGAATTTGCCCCAATCCCCAACTTTGATGAACACAATAAGTTCCCTCATTGATATTTTCTAGCTTTTTGAGCTCCCGATCGAGGAGCGGCTGTCTCCGTGCAATTTGATCAATAACTGTCTTATCCATATGATTTACGTAATATACCCTCTGTATCAATTTTTTCGAGACTGGATCACTTTGTCAATTATTTTTTTAATTCTTAGATGCATTTGTTGCCGCAGGGCACTTTTATGGAGCTTCGGTTATCCAGAGGGCTTCGGTTGCCCAGAGGGCTTCGCCCTCTGGACTCCCACAAGGAGGCTATTGTGGGGCTCCGCCCCACACCCCGCAAGGAGTCAGGGACTCCTTTGACCTCGCCTTTGCAGCCGAGCCCGGCGCTTCGCGCCGGGCTGGTCTCTCGACCTTGCGGTTTGATCCAGTGGCAACGCCACTGGATCAAACCGCAAATCTAGGTCCAGGGGATGGATCCCTTGGCGGGGATTCTAAGGGCGCGCAGCCCTTAGGTAATCATTGATAAGAAATACAACTTGACCTTTGGGATTTAGTCTGCAGCTTTTAACGAAAATATGACAGCTGAACATATCGATATCGATCATATTGTGGCGTTGTGTCGAATTGATCTTTCCGATGAAGAGCGAGAGACGCTTCCCGGCCAAATCGATGCCATGCTCGCCTACGTACAACAACTGAAGGCAGTGGATGTCCAGGGCGTGGAGCCGACCCTTCATGCATTAGAACTGAGTAATGTTCTACGTGAGGACAAACCGGGAGAAAATTTTCCCGTAGGGACTGCGTTAATGAATGCTCCGGAGCAAAGAAACAATCAAATTGTAGTCCCTCGAATTGTAGAATAGTATGGAAAAGCTTTTTTTTAAATCGGTGGAAGATTTATCGAAAATGTTAGCGCAAAAATCGATATCTTCCGTCGAGCTGACCCGAATTTTTCTCCAACGCATCAAGACCGTGGAGCCCAAAGTACAGGCATTTCTATCGCTTGACGAAGAAAAATCGCTCAGACAGGCCGAAGCTTCGGACGAGCGTCGTTCCAAGGGTCAGGTACTTAGTCCCCTCGATGGTATTCCTGTAGGTATGAAGGATGTCATTGCGGAAAAGGGTCAACCTTTGACCTGTGCCAGCAAAATTTTGGAACATTACGTTAGTCCCTACGATGCAACGGTTACGGAACGTTTACACCGAGCGGGGGCGGTACTCGTAGGACGTTTAAACATGGATGAATTTGCCATGGGATCTTCCACGGAAAATTCGGCCTGCCAAAAGACACGTAATCCTTGGAATTTGGAGTATGTTCCTGGCGGAAGCAGTGGAGGCAGTGCGGCAGCGGTTTGTGCGGGAGAAGTGCCATTAGCTCTAGGTTCCGATACGGGGGGCTCCATACGTCAGCCGGCGCTCTGCTGCGGGATAACTGGATTAAAACCAACCTATGGCCTCGTTAGCCGATATGGATTATCTGCGCTCGCCAGTTCCCTGGATCAAATTGGTCCTTTTGCGCGCAACGTAGCCGATTTAGGATTATTGCTTCAGGTTATTGCCGGACACGATGACCGCGATTCGACGAGCTGCAACGTAGAAATTCCCAATTACAGCCAGTTCCTCATGAAACAGCAACCCTGTCGCATCGGCATTCCCAAGGAGTATTTTTCAGACGGTATCGACCTAGAAGTCCGTCAAGCCATTGAAAATGCCATTACATTTTATCGCAAAAATGGTTACTCTATCGTTGATATTTCTTTGCCACATACACCCTACGCAGTTCCGGTATACTACGTGGTTATGACCGCGGAAGCCTCCTCGAACTTGGCACGCTTCGATGGTATCCGCTATTCCAGCCGTAGCTCGATGGCAACTAATGCAACGGATATTTATTTCAAATCCCGTGAGGAAGGCTTCGGTGCGGAGGTCAAGCGGCGTATTATTTTAGGAACTTATGTATTGAGCAGCAATCACCTTGATGCCTATTATGTTCGTGCACAAAAGGTGCGGACGCGGATCCGTGAAGATTTTGCCAAAGCATTTGAAACCGTGGATGTTATTTTATCACCCACATCCCCAACAACGGCATTCAAATTGGGCGAAAAAATAAACGATCCATTATTGATGTATTTGAGCGATATCCACACCGTATCTATCAATTTGGCTGGATTACCAGGTCTATCCCTTCCCTGTGGATTTTCGAAAGCAGGCTTACCCATCGGATTCCAACTCATCGGTAAGGCATTCCACGAATCCGAATTACTATCCGTTGCCCACCAATTCGAAAGAGCACACGATTTTGTCCAACGCTTTCCTATTGTGTCCTAAGGGCTGCGCGCC
>JAIRLD010000073.1 GCA_031259665.1 Puniceicoccales bacterium
CACGAGATAGTGGAGATCAAAATTCTACTGCTTCGCTAGATTTTCGACTACGCGAGTTAAACACATTGATAGAAATTAATCCAAACATATCAAAGAAAGCATTTGAAGTACTATGCCAATGGAAACAAACCATTGAAGAATTGCCGCTGGAAAAATTGGAAGAAGAGCTCCATCGAAATTTAGATGCCGTAGAAAATATGTTAAAGGCAAATAAAGAAAGTCCTGAAGAATTTACACAATGGCTCCAGGAAACTATAAGGAATATAGAAGCCACAATCTATTATCTGCAAACAACAACCCAACCTACAGCCCTGAGCCTATTGGGCTTTGATCTGTAATACTAAATGGGAAAAACCGAGGATTCATTTTCTACTCCTGAATTTTTTCCCATTTTTATCTTGACATGCCTCCATGACTAAATATATAGCTTATTATGTTCAAGAAGAGTATTATTAAAGTTAGCTATAAAACAGGTGTTATATTATTATCGTCTTTGGCATTTTCCAGCATGGATTTTGGTTCGACTGACCCGGAAATGGAATTGTAGCGTACTCTTTCCGTTTTAAATGGAAAGGGTAAATTAGATAGTGAAGAACATAGAGAGGCAGTTGCTTTAGTGCTAGATAGTTCTACGCCTGCGGAGGAAGCTGTTCAAATATTAGTACTCATGGGCAGCGACACTCAACGGGATGTTGCACGAAAAATGGCTCCTCAACGACTAGAAAAAATAAGGCAACAAGGATTAGCATATCAAGCAGATCCTTCGGGGTTATTATCAACGATTGCAACAGAAATTTATAGCAAGGAAATAAATAAGTTTATGGATGAGCCAGGTAATGAACAAACCAAGATCACAAAAGTATTGGAATTTTTAGATCAGAAAACGAGACGAAGACAACCGGAACGCGATCCAATAGTACGAGAAACGCAAAGAAGGTTAGAGTGTTTACAAAACAATGGATTGATCCCACCTCCTCCAAAAACAATCTATAGACTGGGAGTAATCAGATTAACCAATCCAAACTTATAAAAGTAAACTTTTAAACATGTGCGGAAATGATTTCCTTTCGCACGTTTTTTGGAATAAGTCTTGTTTTTTGTGCAAGGCCTTGTTTAGTTATATCGCTATGAAATATCTACACTCCATCGAAATCGACATTGATAGAATTAAGGTGGTGAAAGAAAAAGGGTATATTTCGGATTCATTTTCTATTTTTCCCCTTGACATGGCCCCCATGTTTAAAAGCGTGTGATTTATTATGTTTAAGAGAAACATTATCAAAACTGGTTATAAAGTAGGTGCTATATTCTTGCCGCTTCTGGCGTTTTTCAATATGAACTTTGGTTCGACTGGAGCACAAGTAGTTTTTTGGGATGAACTTTCTGATTTAGAAAACTCAGAGAGAAAGAGAGACAATTCCATAACTTCAGCCATAGCAAACGGTTCTATGGGGGTAGAGAAGGCTTTCCATTTACTATTACAGTGCGATTCCTATACCCAACAGCGCATTCTACGACAAATGGATCCCGAATATCGACAAGTAATAGAACGACAAGTAGAAAATTATCAAAAAGACCTAGTAGCGGCTATGACGAAATTTACACAGGAGAAGGCGAAACAACAAGTAGAGTTAAGGAGGTTAAAAAATGCCATCGCACGAGAGAAAGGCATGGAAGAGCTGGATTAGGTAAATCGAAATCGGTAAGAGTAAAGATCAGAGCGGATGTTGGAGAAATATGCGTTGATCATCCGAGTACTCATGTCGAAAACCGATACAAATTGATTCATAAAGACCAAAAATATTAGCGTTAAGCTAGAAAATTGACCTTCTGAATAAACTAAATTCCCGGCGATACAAACGCGTTATAGATACGCCAATCAAGCTTCGATCTATATTTTCGGAAAAGACTGTTGGGAATTTATTCAGAAGAACACAGACCCAGCCGTACCCCGGATCAAGGCGTGGAAGACGTCCTAACGGCTCCCGCCAATCCAGTAGCTTTTAAGGAGCCAGGAGGAGCACGTTTCTTAGCAGATCTTACCACAAATGGACAACCAATGTCGCATATTGAACTCTTTGATCAAAAAATAAGAGCGATGAGTAGGGAAAACAAAAAATCCCAAATGAGTAATCGTGATGAATAGGAAAAGAGACAAATCCCAATAATATTGGTTGCATCCTGAAAGCGGGTACAAAAAAATTTTATTCATCAGTTTAATGAATTTGAAAGCGCTGGAACAAAACTCCACTTCCTTAAAAATTGCCACAAAGATAAAAATTTAAAGATTTTCCATCCTTTACTTGACATACTTTTTATTTTATAAAGAATATTGTTTTGGGAAGTTATGGGAAATATTAATAAAATATATACGGGAATGGTTTCTTTTTTCGCGTTTTTGGGAATGGGTTTTAGCTCTGTCCAAAGCAGCGCCCTAGCCGTACCACCGCGAAACATCCACGATCCGCAACCTCCGAAATGGACACTGACAGAGTATGAAGTGATAATTCGTGCCCTATTGGAAACTAATTCCAATACATCTACTAGAAGTATCGCCCTTGATCTGCATCAAAGCAATCAACTTCCTGGACGAAGTAAATCGGCAATTATAACCATTACTACGAATATTCGAAAGAATTTGAATCAAAACCGTAAATTGTTTCAACATCTTAGAGCCGTGTGTGAAATTGAATGCCAGTTGGAAGAGGATCTCAGGTGTATGCACCGAAAAGTAAGAACATTGAAACTCCAGCGGAGAAAACTTAAACAATGGGTCCAATATGTATTAATCAATATAAAAAAGTCCAACGCGAAAATTGCCAGGAGGTTGCAACGAAAACTAAAATTAAAGCAACTCTTAGAGGAAATAGAAGCTGAAGTTAATCGCAGTAGGACCATTTTAGCTGCCAATCCCACATTAGCCGAACGTTTCAGGATTATGCTAGTAGCTACAGATGAAGAAAAAAAAGATTTATATTATGCAGATCTTAAAACAGTACGCCAGCAAGTAAAAGTGATACACTCTCTGAATAGTTTAAATTATTGCAAGAAAATGAATGAAAAAACTGACGACCGTCACAACGCAAAGCAGCCATGGACGATACCTGAATCTATACGCATGATGCAAATATTATACCCTTGTATCGTGTGGTCAAAGAGAGCAGTTGATTGGGACGCTGTACCACCCGATCTAATAGCAGCTTTAGGAAGAAGTTTCCTGGCGATACAAATGCGTTGTCAACGCACCAATCAAGCTTCGAACTATATTTTCGGAGAAGACTGTTGGCAATTTATTCAGAAGAACATAGACCCAGCCGTACCACCGGATCAAGGCGTGGAAGACGTCCTAACGGCTCCCGCCAATCCAGCAGCTTTTAAGGGGCCAGGAGGACCACGTTTCTTAGCATATCTTACCGCAAATGGACAACCAATGTCGCATATTGAACTCTTTGATCAAAGAATAAGAGCGATGAATAAGGAAAACAAAAAATCCCAAATGAGTGATCGTGATGAATAGGAAAAAAGACGAAACCCAATAATATTAGGTTTCACCCTGGAAGTGGGTGCGAAAATCAATTTGAGAGCGCCAAGGCAAGACTCCGCTATTTCCTCGAAAATAAAAAAAATTAAATTCTTTTTGTTTTTGCTTGACACGTTTTCTGTTCTACGCGAGAAATAACACTGTTATGAGAAACACAAATATAAATACTAATAAAATATGTGCTGGGATGGCTTCCTTTCTCGCGTTTTTTGGGATAGGTTTTAGCTCCGTCCAAGGCGCTGCCCCAGCCAAACAAGATCTCCACGCTCATCGGAATTCGGAATGGACGTTGAAAGAGTATGAGGTGATAGTTCGTGCCGTATTGGAAGAATGGGCCGAATTAAAAAACGGTAGTATGGCTAATAATGATCTTGCTAATCGACTGTTTCGAGATCAAAAAATTCCTGGACGAACTAAAAAGGCAATTGGAGTCGCTATCGGAAATGTTCGAAGGGTTTTTGATGAGGATAGCAATGACATATTACTATTACGACAAGATTTTAGGGCCTTGCTTGGAAATAGACAACAATTGAAAGTGGACCTCCATCATGTACACCTCGATTCCCCCGATATTCCGTATTATCAATCAGTAATCCGATATATATTAAAGGGAAAGTCTAACAAGAAAATTGCTAAAAAGTTGCGGCGGAGACTCAAATTAGAGCAACCCTTAGAGGAAATAAAAGCTAAAGTCGCTCGCATTAGGGCCTCTTTGGAAAACAATCCCCAACAAGCCAGACGTCTCAGGCTTACGCTAGTAGCCACAGATCAAGAAAAAGAGACTTTATTGAATGAGCATTTTGAAATAGTACACCAAAAAGTACGAGAGAAAGGGAGGGATAAGACCTCTATTTATACGAGAACACTGAATGAAAAAACTTCCGATTGCAGTGACACAAGGAAGTTATGGAGGACAGATGAGGAAATAAACGTGATACTAGCACTATCTCCCTATTATTCGCCGACAGAAGGAGTCAAGTGGAGCACTATACCGAAAGATGCCCTGCCAATCAAAAGAAATCTCACGGCGATACGATGCTGTAGTGAGCGCTTAACTCGAGCTTCGATGGGAATTTTCGGAGTGGATCAGTGGCAATTTATACAGAACCACAGAGACCCAACCTCACCACTGGATCAAGAGGATCAAAATCGAAACATCTTAATGACTCCTCCCAATCCAGGAGATTTTTGTGGAGAGAAAGGACAACAAGCTCTAGAAAATTTTAACGCAGACGAAGAAAAAATGCCGTATATAGAAATCATTGAGCTTGAAGCAAAAAATACAGAACCACAAAGACCCAACCTCACCACTGGATCAAGAGGACTCACCACTGGATCAAGAGGATCAAGATCGAAACATCTTAATGACTCCTCCCAATCCAGGAGATTTTTGTGGAGAGAAAGGACAACAAGCTCTAGAAAATTTTAACGCAGACGAAGAAAAAATGTCGTATATAGAAATCATTGACCTTGAAGCAAAAAAGATACAGAAGAAAAAAAAGAGGAAAGTGAAAGAGATGGAAAGCAATTTCAAATCCCAATAATATTGGTTTCCATTTTTGAGAAAAATCGTTCTATAGGCGGCATGGGTTGGCTTGATTTCGAAGGAAAAGCGTTTTTGGTCATGGGCGTTGCTAATAAAAAAAGCATCGCCTGGACTATCGCCCAATTACTCGAACAGTCAGGTGCCCATGTGATTTATAGTGTGCGCTCCGAAAAACGCCTAGAATCATTGAAAGTATTGTTAAAAAACCGCGAAGTATATGTCTGCGATGTCGAAAAATTAGAAGACATCCAACAGCTCGCGGAATCAATCCAACAAAAACACTCCCAAATTAATGGCTTTGTCCATTCCATTGCGTTCGGAAATTATTCGGAGGGGTTCAAGCCCTTCCACGAAACGAAACGCACTGACTTCCTACAGGCAACGACAATTTCCTGTTTTTCATTGGTAGAAGTCGCCAATGCACTCAAACATTTACTGGTACGGGATGCGTCCGTCGTCACCATCGGCATCTCTTCACAGGTTACAGCACCGGCCTACGGTTATATGTCACCAATTAAGGCAGCTCTGGAAAGTGTCGTGCGATTTCTAGCCAAATCATTCAGTAAAGATAGCGAAGTGCGCTTTAATTGCGTCAAAGCAGGGCCGCTAAAAACGAGCGCCTCTGCGGGTATTCCGGGATATATCGACAACTATTTATATGCCGAAAAAATGACGCTTCGCAAACGCGCGATCACAACACAAGAGGTCGCTAATGCAGCATTATTCCTGCTTAGCAACCTATCGAGTGGAATTAATGGCCAGGGAATTATCGTTAACGCTGGTATGGATTTCAACTATTTCGACGAAGAACTGGTGCAACCCAATTAATTAAAAAAGTTTTCATTTTCCGCTTGACATGTTTCTTATGAGGGAAAGAAACGATGGCACTATGAAAAAAACATCTATTTTTATTTCAATTGGTTTATTGTCCGCTTTATCGGAAGCATCAGGAACTTGTAATCTATATTTCTCGCAGGAATACCTGTACTCCTCTCATCGTAGCTGTCCTTATACCCCGCGCACAATATATCTTCTCTTTCAAATGATAGCTGAATATAACTTGCCCTTAGATCCATTAAGCCAATGGATGCCAGAAAATGTACAGTCATGGGAAAAAGTCTATAACCAAAATCTCAAAATGCGGGAAGACTACCAAAAACTTTTTCAAAGATATACGCTTGCTGGCCTCAAAGAACAAGCGGAGCTCATCCAAGATGCGCTCCAAAACGCATTCGGGCCTTTGAATAACCAAAATGGATTTTTAGGCTTGCCCGTAGGTATTTATGATTTCGAGGACCTTCCTCCTCGAGAGGTAGCATTCATTGAAGGAATATTAGACTATATCAGAATCTGGTATGAGGAAAAAATACAAATTGAATAAATCATACTTACTTCGTAAATAAAAAATTCTAAATTATGTCGTTTTTACCATCGAATAATTACATATGAATCAGTTATTGGAGATGCATCGCCATCAAAAAGTAATCCTAGAAGCACTTCAACCGAAAAACTTAGTGAAATTGAGCAGGCAGCTGGAACAACTACAGCAGATACAACGGCAAGAATTGGAATCACGTCAAGAACAAGAACACGAACGGGAGCGAATAAGTATCATTAAAAATTAAAAAAGCCCAGACGTCATGAGATCAGGAGGCAAAAATATGATCAACTATGAGTTTTTTGAGTTTTGTTTTGGAATTGACAGGTGACGGAAAGGTTTTGAAAATAAAAGTTTTTTTCGAAACATGTCATTTGCTCCCACTCTCTGCTACCTAGCATTGAACTCGTTTTGGTTTTTGTCGAGCGATTTGATTTAAATTTTTTTAGATTTGATATATTCCCTGGGCAATCCACCGATTCAGTTGATTTTCGATGAGCAGGCGATCGTCGGGATAAGTCATGCCGAACCAGCGATCCCTTGTGGGGAGCATTTTCATGATTACGGTTTTATTGAGCACATCGGGAGCCGTAGTGGCAATAGGCAGATAAAATTCGGCGGTCGATGAACTCGAATTGTGTTGGAGGAAATTTTGGAGCTTTTGTTCTAAAATCGGAAAGACGTTTGCGCTCAACCCGAAAAGATTGAGGGAAACCGGTTGCTGTGGCTGCAATAAAATCGGAGAATCTTCGTTAAGGTTGTTTTTTTTCTTTTCCATATGGGGCGAATGGCCGGTAATTGAACCGTCGGAAAATTGCTGAATTTTAACCATTTCAACGATTGAGGTGACGAAATTTTGCGAGTCCATTTGGATAATCCCCCGCGAAACGGGACCGTTGGGAGAGAGCGTATGGCTAAGCGGGTAGCCGACACAGCAAAATTGATTGGATTGATTATTTTCCAGGAAGCGGATAGCCGTAGCTATGGCGTGAGGACCGTAAAAATCATCGGCGTTGACAACGATAAAGTTTCCACGAATATATTCCCGTGCACATAATACCGCGTGGCCAGTTCCCCAGGGTTTTATACGGTTTGTCGGGAGTTTAGGCATCGCTTGATCTTGAAAAACGAGATCGAAATGAATCGACGGAAAATATGGGAAAATATTTTTTTCAAAAAAATCGGCGAGTCCGAATCGAGTGACAATAACAGCGTGGGTGATGTTATTTTTTACGGCATCTTGCAAAGAAAATGCGAGGATAGGGAGCTGTAGCGAAGAGATTTTCAAAATTTGCTTATTTCCACCAAATCGTGAACCAAGTCCCGCCGCTAAAATTAGCAATGAAATTGTATCGTGCATGGTTAATATAACTTATTGGGAGAAATTTGTTCCGATACGAGAAAATTTGCAAGCCCTATCGATCGTTCGCTATATTGGAAATGGAAATATAAAATATTGTAATGTTTATAAAAACGTTATTATGGGTTTATTATGACAATTAAAGAAGCTTTTGTTCAATTTAGGTCCGAATTCTATTGGGGTAACATATGCAATGCGATAGGGAATTTTTTTCAAAACGTAAGCAGTTCACCGGGCGACAAAGAAACGTCCAAGACGATGGGATCTGCACCAACCTGTAAGGAGCCATCCGCGTCGAGAGATGCGCAACTCGCAAAAATATTTGGGACTGAAAGCGACGCCAACGCTTTCGAATCGCCGGAACGTGTGTCGTGGGATGAAGCCTATAACCAGGAACTGGGTAATCTAAAAGAGCAAGCCAAGCCATCGATAAGAGCGTTTTTTGACGGCCCTACACCCACCTCCACGTACGATTTGGACAATATGACTCTGGACGAAGCGAAACAACTTTTGGGCATTAGGGATGGCGAAGAAACGCGATTGGACGTCAGTGAGAGGTGTACGGCATTAAAAGGGGAAGCTCTTGAAATTCACAATGAATATATGCGTAGTAAAGTAGGAGTTCCAGAACCACCCCCCGGTCATAGGGAGAAACTTCGCTATATGGAACAGAAATTTGAAAAAGCAGCGGAACTCGTCGGAAACTCCGATTTTGCACCCATTTCGCAACCGAAGTGGACACATGATTAATCCTAATAGAAATTTATTAATAGATCTGTTGCGAAAGTGATTATCAAAGGATATAGGATAGATTCCACCGACCT
>JAIRLD010000076.1 GCA_031259665.1 Puniceicoccales bacterium
GAGGGCGGAGCCCTCTGGGCAGCCGGAGCCCTCTGGACTCTTAGCTATAAGTTTTGACGATTCCTTCGACGAGTTTTGTCCAACCGTCGATCAGTACGAAAAGCATCATTTTAAACGGAAGCGATATGGTCATGGGTGAGACCATCATCATACCCATGGCGAGTAAAATATTCGAAACGACCATATCGATGGCGATAAAGGGCAGATAGAGGAGAAAGCCGATCTGGAAGGCGTCGGTGAGTTCGGAGACGACAAATGCCGGAATTAATACCAGTAAATTGCCTTCCTTAAGGTTCTCTTGCATCTGTTGCGGCCAGATTTGCTGAGCCGTCTTGAGAAAGAATGTGCGTCCACGGGATTTCGTATGGCGTTCTAAGAAACGCTTAAGGGGTGCGCAGGTTTCGGATAATTTAGGCTCCAGTGCGGCGATATTGTTCATATCGAAATCTATTCCACGTGCGATATCGAAGGTATCCTGCAATACCGGATACATAATATAAATTGTAAGCATAATCGCCATGCCGTTGAGGACCATGTTTGGGGGGACTTGCTGTACGCCGAGTGCATTGCGGACTAAACTGAGTACGCTTGCAATTTTCACAAAGGAGGAAACCAGCAACAACATGAAAGGTGCCATGGTTAACGAAACCAGAAGCACGATAATGGTTGTTGGATCCAGCGTTATCCCGTTCATTTATTATAAAATTCAATGATTCGTACCCCAATCCTACCATCAACGTCGAGCAATTCACCGGTCCCGATCGGCGTATCGTTGGCGCAAATGGTTACCGGTGCGTTGACCGGATTGCCGCATTCGAAGGTATATCCCGCTTTAACTTTTTCCAGTTCGCCGAGTGTAATTTTTTGGCGACCGGTTTCGAAAATCAAAGTAACGGGCATTTTTTCGATGGGGATAGAACTATAGACATCGGTCTTTTTTTCGGGTGTCGGATGTTTTTTCAGTTCTGAAATATCGGGTTGCTGATAGTTTACGCTTTGTACCGTCATCGGTTGCACCGGTTCCGCAGAAATGGGAGCTGTTTGGGGAGCGCTTTCATCGGCGTGGACGTCGTTGGTTACATTTTCTGCGAACTCGGATTCTTTATCGATATCCTTTACATCAGCGTTGTCCTTTGGCTGAGTCGCAGCCGTTGCCCCATCGTCTTCCTGGGCATCACTTTCCGCATCACTGGCAGCGGAAACGTCGGCATCTTCATTGGAAGCGCCGGTTGTTGCGTCATCATCTGCGTCGCTGGAAGCGTCAGCGTTTTCATTGGAAACGTCGGCATCTTCATTGGAAGCGTTAGTCGTTGCGTCATCATCTGTGTCGCTGGCAGCGGAAGCGTTGGCTGTGGGTTGTTTGGATTGAGGTGAATCTGTTGGTTTCATCTTAGCGAGCTCGGCATCCAACTGTGAAGTATCCACTTTTTCGCCGGGCTTAGCTTTGGGTGGTGTCGGTAGTGGGCCGCTCGCTACGGAATCGCTGGGGGTTGCGGTAACGGTTGCTGCGACTTGTGCATCATCTGTAGCAGATGCATCGTTGGAATCGCTTCCCGTACCGGGTTGTTGTAGCTGATCAAGATTTTTTTCATCCGTTGCGTCATTATTTTCGTCCGATGGCTCATCGCCGCCGATCCCAAAAAGATTAATACCTGTTACACCTTCTGCACCCATATTTACATCCTCAAAATTTTCATCTTCAGCAGCCCTTTGACCAATTCCAAAGAGGTTTATATCCACCGCCCCATCATCTTCTTCATCCATAGTTAGTGGTCGAAAATTAGTATATATCGCCAGTATTTTGGGTTTCGGTATTAGCAGCTGCGTCATTCATTTTATCTGCAAATGAGTCGAGATTCTCATTCTCATCGGTTTCACTATCAAACCCAAAAAGATTAACATCTATCACATCCTCTTCCTCATCCATGAAAAAATCCTCCAAAGTTAGAAGAAGCATTATCGCTGCTTTCTATTTCGCCTGTACTGAGATCTTCGCTATCATTGTCCAGTAACAGAGTAGTGGGATATGCATCCTGAATGGTCGTTTCCGTCTCTTTTATATCCGGAGAGTCGAATCCTCCGATGTCGTAAAGATTTATACTAATAGTTTCCTCGTTCATAATTAAATTCTTTAAAAGTTTATATTCATTAGGAAATTTGCTCAACAACTACTCCCGCCTCAGCAAATGTTCCTAAAATTCTGACCCCATCGAAGCCGACAATGTCGACTTTTTTCGATTTAACAAGCTCATATTGATCCAAAAATACAATATCTTCTTTGCGTAAGTCTCGATAATCGTCTTTCGAAAGTTGTGTAGATCCTACGCAAACGCGATAGGATGCCTCCAATTCTTTGAAGTCGTGTAAATTGGGGGTATTCTGAATTTTTTTTGCTAAAAGGACAAAGATCTCCTTGGGAGCTACGAGTGTTCCAGCTGTGACGTGGTCTTGTCCGGAAGTGACGACAAAATCGAGTCCATCTGTGAGTTCAGGGGAAGTAAGGGTACCGATGGAATCGATCGAAATGGCTATCCCAAGGGCAGTGGAAAAATGTTTCTGTAGTTTTTCTAGTGCCGCTTGAAAAATCAATGGCCGAATCTCTTCTGGAACGGAAAAGGGATCAATACTCTCGAATGTCTTCGAAAACGTCGCCAGTGGCGGTAGCGATTCCAAAAATAGGGAACATGGGTAGCGACCGATGGTCAATTTCATTTCCACAGAAAATTGCGTATCCTGTCGGCAGATTTCCACTTTCATTTGTCCTCCATCGGATGGAAATGTAAAGTGAACTTCCCGACCATAAAAAATATTATCGATAAAAATGTCATTCTTCGATACCTTCTTTAGTATGAATTCCCGTTCCATCTATCACATCTATTAAGAATTTTTTTTCATAATACAATTTTTTTAATTTGTAAAAATATTTGCAAATTGTTATACGCAAGTTATAATAATATGGTCATAGGGATAACGGATTTGGGCGAAAGATGAATGGCGAAGTAGGCAGTAAAAGTAATAATGAATCCTTTCAAAGTGTACTGAAGGCGATGGGAGAGTGTTCCGATGGGCAAGAAAAACTTCACTTGCTCGATCAAATGACATCCCTTAGTCCTCGAAGCACGAAGAGAATGCTTATACAAAATAACCGTGGGTTAGCATTTTTCGATGGGCTTTTCACTCCTGATGGTCAGCCCGGTGAGGTACTTGGTACCGTAGGTAAGTTTGGAAGTTACCTTGAAGAAAAAGGAATCGATAAAATTCAATTTAAAGAATCCATCGAGTCGATCTATGGAAACTTGAAGCTCAGCCACCTTAGCAATAGTGTTTACGGCGGAGAGCGTAAGCGATTAAATTTTAGCCAATCCAATTTTGCCAAATGCCCCGAAAGGATAGGCAAACTGGAAGCTATAGCTTACCATAATAGTTCGGCATATTGGCGAGAGGATTGTAAGGATAACCTTGAAATGATAGCGCAGGGCATATTCGTGGATACATTGAAAAATAATGGGTTGGGTTCCAAGAAGCGTACGAGATGCGGATACTTTAGCCCAAACGATCATCGACAATCTACAACCCGGTGTTGTACCTATTTTTACGGGCCATTCCATGGGCGGAATGCTTGCCCATGCCATGGGAGCGAAGTACAATTATGCTTCCGTCGGGTTTAATCCTCTTGGATTGGGAGAAGGTGTCCGTAGGTTTATAGACAAGGGGGATCGAGGAAGATGTAAACGGGCGAATGACGTTGCCTATGCGGAATGCCATCCATCTTTTGCGATGCGGGGCGATTGGGTTTCTGATGAAAGAGGGTCTAAAGTGGCCCGTTTATTGGTTAAAAAGCCGTATATTGGGCAATGATATATTATGTCCAATAGGAGTCATACGATGGGTATGTTAGGGCAACACACCGCCTATTGGTGTAATATTCACAATTATAGGAATCATGAAATTATAAAAAGAGATTTGTTGAGCGGTATAAATTTATCCAAAAATGAAAAAATAGGAATATCTATTCAATATTGGTCAGCTACCTAATGAATCCGGCATTATCGGTGAGACGTCAAATCGCTGAAAATCTACGCCGAATGGAAAGTGATCAGTTGGAATATATTGCTTTCCAGTTGAAAAAAGCAGCCAAGCGGGAATTTTTTAAATTTATGAAAGAAGAAAGGGTTTTTTTGTAATTTATAAAAATTAACTTGTGGATAACTTTGTGAAAATTATAATAAGGCCATGAGTGATATTTCTCGATTACCATCGTTTGATGCACATAGTTTAAGTGCAGCAATGAAATCTGGCGCTGAACAGAGTTGTGCATTACCTAATGGTATGAAAATCAAGTTCACGCCGTCGATTCCTCGCAGGACAATTTTTAGACGCTTTTCGCATTCTAATCAGCAGGGACAACCGTTACACAAAACTGTTACGATTAAGTTAGAAGGTCAGGAATTCACTTTAAGGCTTAGCGGTGGTAAAGGAAAGTATAAAATAGGTGGTAAAGTAGGCAGTAAGAAGAATCTTGAATCCTTTCAGAATGTGTTTAGCGCAATGAAAGCGTGCCAAGACCCTAAGGAGAAGCTTTATTTGCTTAACCTAATGGTATCTCTTAATCCTGAAGAAGCAAAAAAAGAATTGAAGAATAATGGCAACGATTTAGGAATTTTTAGGGGTCTTTTCGACCAGGGAGGGCGACCGAGTGGTGCATTGAGTACCCTAGGTAACTTTGAAAGTTATCTGGCCGGAGGAGGGATCGAT
>JAIRLD010000106.1 GCA_031259665.1 Puniceicoccales bacterium
AACCTTGGGCTTCTCTCAAAAAACTTATAATTGATCATGTTTTTGCCTCCTGATGCTCTACTCTGCGCAATTTTTATCAGAATTTGAGGCTATTTGCTTCTTTTGCGACGGGTCTATTGAAGATTTCGGTAATATTTTCCGGAATTTGAGGTAATAAATTTTGTTGACTTTCTGAAAGTTTTATTTGTGTCGTAGGGACACGTTGGTATGATTAATTTATTTATTGGAGCTTGTGTTGGAAGTGGGCAAAGTTTTTTTGTGAACTGCTTTTATCAGATTTTCGTGGCAATATGTCCATTTGCTGTGATTGCGCTCTACTTGAGTATGACCGTGAGTTATACGATCAAAGAGCGGGTAGCGACGGCCAAGATGGCTTGTTGGATTGCGTGGACGATCATGGTATTGACTGCTTTAGGTGGGCCTAAGGTACTTGCTGCGGTTGGTATTGCCATGGAGGCGTTTAATATTGCCGGTGGATTACTATTGATTTTTGTGGGATTTGGCATGTTACGTGCGGAGGATTCCGAAATTTCCGTGCCGAAAAATGAGGCGGAGGAGATTAGCCGTTTACCTAAGAAAAACCGTCAGGATATAGCTATTTCGCCATTGGCCATTCCCATCATTGCCGGACCAGGGTCATTGACCATCATTATTGCTAATCGGGCGGCAAGCGAAGGAAAGCTGGAATTTATTTCCTGTTTATCGGCCATTTCGCTGGTTGTTTTCCTACTGTATATCATTCTAGTATTGACGTCGAAGGGTGCTAAGTGGTTAACGCCAACGGTCTTGAAATTGGGTTTTCGATTATCGGGGCTCTTTCTTGTTGCGTTGGGCGTACAATTTGTTATGAATGGATTAAGAGAAACGGGATTATGTGCGAGTCCGTACGTCATTGCTTCTTCGTTAAATTTTTAATAGATTTTGTGCTCCGGTGATTTTCGATACCATCATTATTGGAGCGGGAGCAGCAGGTTTATTGTGCGCAAAATTTTTAAAAGGAACGTACATTATTCTCGAGAGGGATCAAAGACCAGCGCGGAAAGTACTCATTTCCGGTGGCGGTTGTTGTAATTTCACGAACAAGAACGTTGCATCCGAACATTATTATTCGCAAAATGCGCATTTTTGTAAATCTGCTTTGGCGCAATTTTCCTGGGAAGACGCGATAGCACTTTTTTCTCGCGCTGGAATCAGTTATGAAGAGCGAGACCACGGGAAATTATTTTCATCCGATGCGAAACAATTTGCTAATTATCTACAAGCGGGGGCGAATATTGCGTTTAAAATATCGATTAGTTCCATCGAACGTACGGAGGAATGGTGGACGATTCATTGTGGCTACGGAACAGATTTTCGTTGCAGACATTTAGTCATCGCGACTGGAGGATTATCCTATCCAGAGCTTGGTATTTCTGATTTCGGTTACCGCTTTGCGGAACAATTAGGAGTAGCGGTTGAGCCATTGGCACCTGCATTGGTGCGATTGGATTTTCCTGGGAACATGCGTAAGAATTTTGCAAAATTAGCTGGGATTTCGTTACCGGCTGCGGTAACCGTCGGCGATCGTACCATTATGGATGAGGTTTTGTTTACTCATTATGGTCTTAGCGGCCCTGCAATGCTGACGGCATCCCTATGGTGGCAGGCTGATACGTCTTTACGAATCAATTGGCTACCGAAAATCGATTTAAAAAAAATTATTGCAGATCATCGAAGTCAGAGGGTGAAGGATATTTTGACTAACCTATTACCGAAACGTTTGGGGGAGATTTTTTCCAAAGGTCACGATAGGCCGCTAGCCAATATGAGTAAGGGGGAAATCGATACACTTGTTGGGCAATTGACGCAGTTTACGTTTATTCCGGAGCATGTTGCTGGGTATCGCAAAGCCGAGGTGACGCGTGGAGGTATTTCGACACGCTTTCTTTTATCGAAAACGATGGCAGTAAAACACATTCCCAATGTATATTTTGTTGGCGAGGTGGTCGACGTTACGGGTGAGCTTGGGGGTTATAATTTGCATTGGGCTTGGGCTTCAGCCGTAGCGGCGGCGAAAGCAATTGATGATAATGTTGGCCATAGGTAAGTGTCAATAGTCGTATAAACGTTACTTTCAGTACAATGAATGGAAACAAATGAATTTGCGAGTTATTTGCAAAATTTGTGATTTAAGAAAAATAATATGAAAACGCGATAATTGATATTTTACCATTAAAAACACTTGACAAGTTATTTTTCCGCGAGAATATATTGCTTGTTTATGAAAATATCTAGTTGTATAAATTGTGGTTTAGTTTGTTTGGTATCAACTTCTTTCATGTATGGTTATGATTGTGATTATGATCGATGGGGGAATGTTAGAAAATTGGTAAAGATGTTTTTTAAAGAGCCTCAGAGCTCCCATAATTCTTCGGTTGCAAAGCTTTTGATGGAAGCGAATATTTGTGATCAATATGGGAATTTTAATGAAAATGTTTCCAGTACTGATTGGAATAATGCGTTGGTTAGTTTTTTTCGATTGCGTGTAGAAAAGTCTCTATCTGCAGATGTATTAGATCATGTAATATTAGAGGGGAATCCCGATATCGACGCTAAAGATAGTAATGGGCGTACGGCATTTAATTATATAGATGAGTTTCCCAGTGATGATCGAGACTTTTGGATTAAGTGGTGGAAAAATCTTCATGGAAATAATTCGCATACTCAAAGTGTAGGATCAGAGAAGAGGAAGATAACTCAAGAAGAGCAAAGGCGGAGGGATCGCAATTTGGCTCTGAGGACAGCTGCAAGAAATGGAGATTTAAATGGAGTAATAAACGCACTAAGGCAAGGAGCTCAGATCAATGATCACGGCCCCAAGTCCGGACTAACGGCATTAGATCATGCAGAAGATGCAGGTCGTCGTGAAGTGGCGAATTATTTACGCTCTCAAGGTGGAAGGCGTGCTTCCGGGCTTTAAAACAAATAGATAAGCGGGATTGACAACTAAAGATATGGAGATTTCCAATAATGCAGCAACAGAGCCGCAGAAAGTGTCATCATTTTCAAGCTTTTACTGTAGTGCATCCTTCTTTGAAGCTTTGCGCTAGATAGTGTCTAAGCACTGAGTTGTAGCTCTCCCATGTTTCCACTTTTATTATAACATGTATACCTTGAGTTCCGAGAAAATTTTTCTGGATAGATTGGATTTCCGTTTGTGCATGCTGCTTTTATGTTATTCTTATCCAATTTGTCCAGCAACTTCCTCAAGGTTTTCGCTTCACCACTTCCTACCTCAAATGCACTAAAACACAGCCTATTTCTGTTGACAGCAGTCCATGCTCTGATTCGATTGTTCTTTTTTTGATATAAGTATAAAGTTCGTCTATTTCCATAACTTCCGCCTTCCCTTTTTCTCTCTGTAAATCCAATACTTGATCCCCGAATTTTCTGATCCATTTCACTATCGTTTGGTAGACAAATCTAAAAATCTCACTCATTAATCGAGCTATCCTCCTGAATCCACACTCTTCTAAATACAACTTTAGAGCTATTCTTTTTTCTTCTTCCCCATATTTCTTTCTATTGTCTCTTCCTATTTATTTGTACATGGTTGCAGCACTTACATCTGTACTTTTTGTTTCATTACAGGAACATATTATGGCATATTTTCAGTTATCAATCCCTTCAGTACAATAAATGGAAATAAATGAATTTGTGAGTTATTTGCAAAACTTATAATTTGAGAAAAATAATATGAAAATGCGATAATTGATATTTTATCGTAAAAAAAATACTTGACGAATTGTTTTTTTTTGGGAGTGTACTATCCATTATGAAAATTAATCATATAAATTGCTGTTTAGTTTGTTTGGCGTCGGTTTCTGCCATGTATGGTAGTGGCCATGATCACGATCGGAGGGAAGGGATGCGACAAGTGATGGCGGTATTTGGTGATAATCCTCAATATAGGAATCTTCTTAGGAATGCGAATCTTATCACGGACGAGGGATTCTATAATGAAAGAGCTTCCCGGGAAGATTATAGTATGGCGTTTGTTGATTTTTTTAGAAGAATCAGAGCAGGTGAACACCTATCTTCAGATGTATTAGAATATGGGGTATTACCGGGGCAGCCTGATATTAACGCTAGGGATCGTAATGGGTTTACAGCATGGGATTATGTAAATGGGCTCTCTTCTTCTGATCGGAAGTATTGGCTTGATTATTTTAGATCCCTTCCCGCAGGATCTTCCAGTGGAAGCAGTTTTGGGTGGCAACCCGCAAGGCCCAGCGGAGGCGATCGGCAGCAACCCGCAAGGTCTTCTCGTGGAGGCAGTTTGCTGGCGCAAGTTGGGGGATCCGGGCGAGTAGCCCCGGAAGAGCAAAGGCGGAGAGATCGCAATTTGGCTCTGAGGACAGCTGCAAGAAATGGAGATTTGAATGGAGTAATAAATGCACTAAGGCA
>JAIRLD010000121.1 GCA_031259665.1 Puniceicoccales bacterium
CGGAAATATGTTTAGTAGAAAGCTATAACTCCGTGCTTAGATATTATCTGGCCAGGCTTCAAAGAAGGACAAAGTGCTATAGCAAAAATTTGGAGATGTTGAGGCTTTCTGTCGCTTTGTTGCTCCATTATTGAAAATCTCCATATCTTTAGTTGTCGATGCCATTTTTTCCTGGTCTTCTTAATGGCACCATCTTTTTCTCCTTGTAAAGATCATCCACTTCAACAGATAATCTAATCAAGCTTAGGGGAATAGTTTTCATTTAATCTTCCTAGGCCCTTTTCCCTTTTATTCAAGCCATTTCATTTCGCCATTCACGTATACTATGCTATATCTTCAGTTGTCAATGCCGCTTTTTGTGGAGCAAGTGTTTTCGGAGAAAAGATGATTATTGATTGGAATTTAGCTGAGTAATAAATAAATAAAATACCAACAAAGGGTTAAAAACTTTTAAGGAATAAAAACATTGGTTCTAGACATGTCACTCGCTCCAACCCTCTACCGCTGAGCATGGGAGCCATTTATCAGTTTGTCAAGTAATTTAAACTATGTGGTTTGGAGTCGCAACCCATCGATGTAGCGTTGAAACGCACTTCTCTCCGTCTCATCGTATATTGCCTTTCTTCTTTGAATGGCAGCAACAAAAAGTGGTTTATCGGCATCGATTTGGGTATCGATTTCTGCTCCATTATCGATTAATAGCTCTGTAATTTCAGGATGATTATAAATCCATGCTAAAAGCAGCAGAGTTAGACCATTTTTATCTCTAACATTTACATTTGCTCCGTGCTCGATCAGTAATTTTGCGACTTCAATATTACCATGCCATGCCACTTCGTGCAACGCTATCCCTCCATTAATATCGGTTTTGCTTACATCGGCTTTATTATTTAGTAAAAATTATACAATCCCAAGTCCTTTATCTTGATATATCTTAGCGGCTGCAGCCAAAAATGAGGATCCTTTGTGTATCGAATTTACATCCACACCTTCTTCTTTGATAATTAATTTTACTCTTTGTAACGCTGTTTTAGGAGTGCGAGATGCATTAAAAATCGCATTCCATAGGCGTTGCTTTGGAGAGCGATTCAGAAGGCGTATGGCCTCATCTAATCGGCATTTTTTCTTCTGGAGTCCATTCCCTTTCCCGTAGTGCTGTGATGAGCTCTATTTGGAGTAATTTTTCCAAATCGATGTTTATTTGGGGTAGCTCTTCGGACGTAAACCATTCTTTAAATTGTCGTGCCACTGAATGTTTAAATAGTTCTTCCCAGCCAGAATCTTGTCCCAGTAAATACTCCGATAGTTTGTCTAAAAGGTGGCTATAAACCTCCGACTCGTGACCTTCCGGATTACATTCCTCTACAAATTTTCTATCTTCTTCACTTAGCGCCGAGAATGGCAAATTAGCACGCTCCAAATGTTCTTCTAAGATTTGGAGTTCTTCGATTTTCCCTTCCATATCCAAATATTCTTTTACATCTTCGATTATTGCCTCTTGATCATCCTTATCTAATTTTTCCCTTATGATTTGAAGCATTAAATCCAGATCATCCCTATTCACATGATTCATTAGGATTTCGACTGCTAAGACTCGATCATTAAAATTGGAATAATCTTCTATAGCCTGGGCAAATCGGGCCATATTATCATTCCCTTCTTCTGGTTCAGAGCTTCCCTGTGACTCCGGTTTTCCCTGATGATTTATTAGGATTTCGACCCCTTCAAAATCCGGCACAAGATTTTCTTTTGGCTCAGAGCCTACCAATTCATCCACTAAACCTCAGCTTGAGGAGCACAAAAGCCCCCAGCTGACACCCATTATCCATCCTTTTATCTTTACCGTAATAAAAGGATGAACATTATTAATAGTATGTCAACTGTTTATTTTAATATTATCAATGGCGTATCATACCATACATACGATTCATGCTTTCCTTTGTCGAACGTTCTGTAATTTTTACTCCGTCCGTACCGAATTTCCTGTTGGATTGTCGCTTGCTTTGTATTCGTCGATTTGTATCTCTTGTGTTCTTTTTGCTTTTTTCTTCTTTTACTAGCTTCGCTCTGATCTTTGTCCAATCTGCTTCGGCTAGGTCAACCGTTTTCCATTTTTGTGGGGAAATCTATCCTTGCCAGCTTCGCTATGATCTCTGCTCGACCCTCTTCGGTCAGGTCCGTCGATTCCCTCTCCGATGAAAGATTTAATTGTTAGCTTGCCTGGACCGACGTGATCGCAGCGATCGAGCTTCCTAAAAGAAGACTACCAATAACATTATTTCTTAAACTTTTTCTAACTTTAATAATCATCATAATTTAATCCTTTCTAATATGATATTTTGGTTTCTTTAATATAGCATTTTAGTATTGCTTTTTGCAGAGTAAGTGTTTCTGGGCGAAAGGCGATTATTGATTGGAATTTAACTGGGTAATAAAGAGTAGGTCATCTCGGATTTTTTCTGAATGGTTTTGACGATGTGGAAGCGAAAGGCATTAGAAGCGGTTTAATTTAGGAGTAACACGATTTTCACAAATAAATGTTTGGTCCAGTTGAGTGTGTGCTGCGTAAATGACGGAGATAAAATTTTTTATTGCTATCGAAATTATTGACAAAAAGTACCTTTGTGTGCATGCTTTAGGACAGAGATTATGCTGAGGCGAATTATATGGATATTGTTTATGATGAATGCCGTAGCCGCGGGAGAACCGAAAAAAAAAGACGCTCTTTCATACCTAAAAGGTACTCCCGAAAGAGAAGAACTTGCGAAAAATATAGCGGCTCTGCAGGAAAATGTTGGTAGTTTAGCAAGCACTGTGCGTCATCTGCAAAAGGAAATAGAACTTTTAAAATTTCAGGGCGATTCACTTTCGGCAACTCAAACAACTCAAATAAAAAAAATTGCCGAGGAAGTATACAAACAACATGATACCATAGGCGTCGTCGATCAGAAAGTAAACGCACTATCGCTTAAATCTTCACAAGAAATCAATACTCTATCCGAAAAGGTTAGTAACGCACTTGGTGTCATCATTTCGCTTATCAATGCCCAGCAGAAATTATCGAATGTAGTCACAGGATCCGAAACAAAGCAGTCCGCAGGGGAGGTCTACGAAGTGGAAGCTAACGAAACACTGGATAGTATTGCAACGAAGTTCAAAACAACTAAGGAAGCTATCAAAAAACTGAATTTTATTACCGATGAAAATCATTTACCCATAGGGCTAATGCTCTTCATCCCGCAAACAAAATTTAGTTCTCCAATAAAATAATAAATGGATATCGATAGAGAGTCAAAATTTGGATTCGATGGTTCCATCGCAAACAATACTTTTTCGTGTTCCGAAGTGGATGTTACTGTTCTACATTGCAAATTGAAAGACGTAGGGAGGATAACACATGCCTATAAATAGGAAATTAAGACTCGGACGTGGCCTCGATGGTCTCATGGCGGACGGTGTTTCCGGACAACGGGAAGAAGAGAAGGCATCAGCAGTTTCCGATGAAAGGGAAGATTTAGGAGGAGTTTGTGAGTTACCGATTGAGTGTATTATTCCCAATGAAAAGCAGGCTCGAAAAGATTTTAATATGGCAGCAATCCGTGAGTTAGCCCATAGTATTCAGCGGGAAGGGTTGCTACAGCCGATTGTCGTACGTCCTATAGCGGAGGGACAATTTTCCATTGTGGCCGGAGAACGGCGATTTCGTGCGGTGCAACTTTTAGGGAAAGAAAAAATTCTCGCCCGAATTGTTTACAGCGATGAGCGGGATTGTGTCATTATTTCACTCATCGAAAATTTACAACGGGAATCTTTAAATCCCGTGGAGGAAGCTGCGGGATTCGTTCAATTGGCCGATGAGTACGGTTTCACGCAGGAGCAAATTGCACAGCGGGTAGGCAAAGCGCGTACCACGATTGCTAATTCTATGCGCCTTCTTAATTTGGAGGAAGAAATTTTATCTCCCCTTAAATTAGGTAGGATTACAGTGGGCCATGCGAAAATTCTATTGGGCATTGATAATCCCTCGATACGTCTACAACTATTGGAAAAGATTCTTACAGGCGATTTAAATATTCGTCAAACGGAGCGTCAAGCGAACATTTTAAAATCGAGTGGGTCTGTGGTGATGCCATCGACACCGCGTGAACTTAGCGAATCACTCATAAAGATTGAAAAGCAGATTGCGCAACAATTGGCGGCCAATGTTTCATTGCAACACGGTTCGACACACGGAAAAATTATCATCGAGTATCGGGGGGAGCAAGAGTTATTGCGTATCATTCAATCCATGGGTATCGAGTAAAAGTATGGGACAATTTCGAGAGAAGTGGATGAAATTTTCTAATTTTTGCTATTATTTTTATCGAATTGGTGTGCGATTTTTGCTCATTCGCATGCCATTTTTTCTCATACATTTATTTTTTGCTTTGCTTTTCAATGCTTGTCGGAAGCGTAGGTCCGATACGTTATAGTAAATATTTATGGGTTGCAATTCGTTCATAGGATCGTTTTGACGGTAAAGCAAAAAATCTATAAATATTGTTTTTCTGGTAACAAACATGCCGTTCGCTCCCACTCTCTACCTCCTGGCCTTGGAAGGAAACCGGTGGCTGTCAAGAGATTTATAACGATAATAAAAGATTTAAAATCGCTTGATACAGGTTGAGGAGTTTTTTTGTTTGCCACTTTTGGGCGCATCGCTTGCTTTTGACGCGTCGCTTATTCCCACCCTCTACTTCCTAACCTTGGGAGGAATTCGGCGGCTGTCAAGTTACTTTTGGAAAAATTTTTCTCAAAAAGCAAAACGCGTCGCTTGCTCCCGCCCTCTATCTCCTAACCTTGGAAGGAATCTGGCAGTTGTCAAAGGACTTATAACGGCGATGAGGATTTAAAATCGCTTGATACGGGTTGGGATTTTTTTGGGCTGCCGCTTTTGACATGTCGCTTGCTTTTGACGCGCCGCTCGCTCCCACCCTCTACCTTCTAGCCTTGGGAGAAAACCGGCAGTTGTCAAGTGGTTCAGAGGAATATTTTTTCAAAAAACAATTTTCTTGAAACAGTTCCCTGAAAATGAAATTAGAAAAAACAAAAATATTTTGTTTTTCCGCTTGACAAGATTCGCAAACTCGCAAGAATTATTGCATGTTTATTTTACAAAGCGACAAAGCGACAAAGCGACAAAGCGACAAAGCGACAAAGCGACAAAGCGACAAAGCGACAAAGCGTAAAAAGTAAAAATAAATCTTTTACGTTGGTTGAAATTGTATTTACGATTGTTATCATTGGAATTTTACTAGCCATTTTCTTGCCAGTGATGAGTGCAATCAAACTCAGCGCGCAAAAAGTAAAAGATATCTCCAATCTCCAAACAATTGCTGCTGCTTGGCGGGAATGCGCGATCGAGCGGGGTGGAATTAGTCAAAATCTTGTCAATGCAACGGGCTTTGTTCAGAGATTGGCAGGTTATGATAAGACTAACATCTCCGATATGGTTTTTAATGATCCCGGTGTTTGTATTTCTCCCGGCGATAAATATGCTTCCAAAGTTCAATGGCCAGCGATCTGTAAATTTGTCAGTGGAAAACTCTTTCATATTGAAGATGCATGGAGCAAAAATAATACTGGTCTTGGAAGGGGTAGTGCTTGTAACCTTTTTAGCTATTGCTTGATCGCTAATTTGTCTGGAGATGTTCCTTTGGGTACAACACCTTTGGGGTTCACCCGTGGGTTAAAAATGAACGGTAAATGGCATTCTCAATATGGCTTGTATGGGGATAAAGGTGGCTACGTTATCTTCTGCGATGGCCATACAACCTGGTTCGATGGCAGTAAGCCAGCAAAATTCTTGAAATGGGACCAGTCGGGCTATACGAACAATATTCAGGAAGCAGTTCCCAGTAGCGCTTTTATTTCCGGTGGATGGTCTTTGAACCCTAACATTGCTGATGCAGACGGTTCAATCATGCTCCTCGAACATTGGGGTACCGGTGTGGATTAGGAAGATGAAAATTAGGAATATCACGACTGGCGAATGATTGTAGCCTGGAAAGGTTTAGTACCGAATTTTCCCGAAGATCCAATATTTTCATTACCGCATTGAGCGATGGCGATGGGCAAGAAAACGTTCCGCTTCGCGCAATTCCGTGCGTTGACGAAGATCGTGGCGTTTATCGTAGAGCTTTTTGCCCTTGCAAAGCGCAAATTTAACTTTCACCAAACCGTGAAAAATGTACATCTTAAGCGGAATTGCCGAAAATCCTTCCCTTTCGATAGCATTCCGAATTTTCCTGATCTCACGCCGATGAAGCAACAAAGAACGCTGCCGCTTGGGTTCGTGATTTTCTAAATTGCCAAAGGCATACTCATCGATTTGGGCATTGAAAAGAACAAGGACCCCCTTTCGATCGACGCGTACAAAGGCCTCTTTGATTTGAGCATTTCCTAACTTCACCGACTTCACTTCAGTCCCCTGGAGAACGATACCCGCATCGAAAGTATCGCCCACAACATAATCGTGAAAAGCTTTTTTGTTCCTTATCTCGACGGTGTTCACATGTTTCTTAACCATGGATAGAAAAATAACGACACCCTCTGGTAAGTCAAAAATTACTTCTTGGACGGAAGTTCAAATCTGATTTTCCCTTCGATAATCTCGCGGAGAGCGATATCTTCAGGCGCTAGCCTTTCTAACGAATAAATTAAAGGGCGTTCCCCAAACTTTAATTGTCGGACGCGCTTCGATATAATATTGATCAAAATCATCGGGTCCGTGATGATATTTTGCGCCGCTGCTAAATAATCATTTCTCATAATTGGATACTGTCAACGAACCTTATTTCCGTGATCTTTAGGGGGAAGTCAAGTTTTTTGGAATATTTTGTTGATTTTGGAGTGCTTATCCCTTAAATACAGTCCGGAGGTTTGATGATTCTTGAGGAAGAGGATGACGAAGAGACGGTAAATGTTCCCCCCCATGGGGGAAATCATTTATCCATGATCCAGAAAAAATTTTTGGAAGAGCGAAAGATTTTTCTATGGGGTTCCGTAGACGATCGTTCCGCAAAGGATATTACGGAAAAATTGCTCTACCTCGAATTGGTAGATTCCGGGAAAAAGATTCAGTTTTTTGTCAATACTCCCGGAGGATCGATCACAGCTGGAATGGCGATCTATGATACGATGAAGTTAATTGCATCTCCCATTGAAGTAATCGTAATGGGACTGGCAGCGAGTATGGGATCGATTATCCTATGTGGTCCGAGAAAAGGCAATCGCTTGCTTTATCCCAATGCACGGGTACTCATCCATCAACCCCTGATTTCGGGACGATTTTATGCGCAGGCGGTTGATATCGGTATTCAGGCGGAGGAGATGGAAAAAACCCGTGCAGAAATGAATCGCATTCTCGCCGAAGCATCCGGACAGCCTTTGGAGAAAATTCAAAAGGATACGGATCGCGACTTTTATATGAATGCTCAGGAAGCGATTGCCTATGGGTTAGCCGATGCAATTGTGGAGAAAATTTGGTAATTTTAACAAAAAAAGTATGAGAAAGTTAGTCGTTTTTTTATGTGTTGTTGGTTTAGGGGCAGTTCGTTTGTCTGCCCTAGATTTTGGGACCCCGAAGGTGCCTTCGGTGTCCGTATCGTCGGCGTCATGGAATGGAAAGATTGCTGTCGTACACTTTACAAAAATCAAGGATGAGTACCATAGGGTTAAAGAGCTCAATGAGACTTTGGCGAAAAATGTCGAGGCTGTGCAAAAGGAGCTATTGTCGATGGTGAGCGATTTTGAAAAAGCGGGAAAAGAGTATCGGGAATTGGTCGATAAAGCAGCCAATCCAGCGTTGACCGATGAGGCTAAAAAGAAGATTAAAGCGGAGGCAGATGATAAATTAATGATACTGCAACAAAAAGAAAATGCTCTCCTGGATTTTAAAACAAATTCTGAAAAGCGTATTACTAAAATAGGATCAGAGGAAAGTGCCAAAATTTTAACAACGGTTCGCCAAAAAGCTGGAGAAGTTGCCAAGGAGCAGGGATTTTCGATCGTGTTGGATGCCGATAATCCGATGGTGATTTATTCGGAAGATAGCTTGGATATAACGGATTCTGTCCTTAAGGCGTTGAATGCGGATCAGCCAAAGCCAGTTGTAGCAGTACCCGTGACACCTGCGGCGGCATCGGTAAAGAAATAAGGGTTGATGAATATCGCAAATTGCGTAACATTATCGCGTATTCCCCTTCTTTTTATCGTCGTTGCATTGATGTATTTTCGGATCCCATTTGGTTCGACGCTCTGTTTTCTGATGTATTTGCTCGCGGCGCTGAGCGATTGGTTGGATGGTTATCTCGCCCGGCGCTGCGACATGGTTTCCACATTCGGAAAATTTATGGATGCTCTAACCGATAAAATTTTTATGATCGGGCTGTTTGTATCCATATTGGTAATTGGGATATTGCCCCGCTGGGCGTTATTTTTCGTCCTCATCATTACCGGCCGAGAATTTTTAGTGACTGGGGTGCGATTGGTGGCGTCGAGTCGCGGTGTCGTATTGGTTGCGGAACGTACGGGGAAGGTCAAAGCGGTTATGCAGGTTGTGACGATCGGATTTTTTATACTTTGGCGAATGATTCAGCAGGATCTGCCATTTTTTCCGGATTGGTTTGGGGAATTGATTTATGAAATTGCATTAATTTTATTTTGGGTTTCGACCTATTTGACGATTTCATCGGGCTGCTATTACATTAGGCGCTACCGGTATTTATTTGATGATCCAGGAGAGAAAAAATGATTCGTATCTTACGTGCATTACCGACGAAATTTGTACTCAACATCGCGACATTGGGTGCGTTGGGACGTAGCCGTTTTGCTCCAGGGACGCTGGGGTCTTTGGCCGGAATTGTTTGGTATACGGTTGGGTTTTGGCGCGTGACATTTTTCCAATTCGTACTCGGATTTTGCTCTTCGGTTTTCGTGGGGACTCTATTTTGCGGAGAAGCCGAATACCGCCTACAAAAGAAAGATCCATCCTGTGTAATTTTAGATGAGTTTTTAGCGATGCCTCTCTGTTATTGGGGAGTTGAGCGATTTGCGAATCAGGTCGCCCTATGGAAAATTTTGGTTTACGGGTTTCTATTGTTTCGATTTTTCGATATGCTTAAACCCTTTGGAATTCGATCATTGGAGCGGATTCAAGGTGGTGCCGGAATCATGCTCGACGATATTGCTGCAGCTTTAGCTACTTGCATCGTAC
>JAIRLD010000041.1 GCA_031259665.1 Puniceicoccales bacterium
TTATCGTGTACAGCATTGACATTGGCGCCACGATCGAGAAAATAGGCGACTTTTGCCAAATCCCCATCGCGAACTGCAAAAAAGAGCTTTTCATCGTTGGCCGCCACACCGTCCAATCGCGCGCCCGCTGGCCCATAACCCGTCGAACCATAACTCACCACGGGCATCAAAAACGTGCCCAACAACAACGAACTAACTTTATACTTTTTCATGATATTTATTAAACCAAGGTTATTAAATGTTTTTTACGCCATTTATCGAGTTATAAATCCCTGCGTACAGAATTAAATACTTTTTTTTACAAATTCTCATTAAACCTGAAGATGCGATGAAACTCGTTCGGGATAATCTCATAAAGATTCATCACCAGCAGACGGTGTATCACCAGGTGATTTCCGGGAGCGATCACGGAGTGCGAAAATGGTTGCAGCGCAATTTGATGGCCAACTACTTGGTGCGACAATTGGAGAGGTAGGCGATAAAGCGGCGCGGATGCTGACGATTTTTCCGCTGTGGTGGCGACCGCGATCGGATGAAGCGCCCAAAAATGATGCATGTGCGCGTCAATTTTCGGATCGGGTGTTTGCGACCTCCGATAATCCGAGGCACGAAGCCATGGAAGCAATTTTCGCGGACATGAAGCCGGGAATAACTGCTGACCGTTGCATTAGATTTAAGCCGGACCGCAGGAAAGCGATAGCCCTTGCGCTGAAGGAAGCCCAGAAGGGCGACATCCTACTCCATTGCCGGTAGAGACCACGAAACTTACCAACAAATCGGCGACGAAAAAGTTCCTTTCAGCGATGTAGATGTAATAAAATCCTTACTACTGAGCGGGATATAATTGTGGAATATATTGAGTTTCATTATTAGGATCTTGAAATGTTGTTGCTGTTCCGTTATAGAGTTTTCACAGGTTATAAACACAGGAGAAGTTGTTTCATATCGTCCGGAAGAACATGAATAATAATGGCTTTTCGTTATAGGTATATTAGGGAGAAGCGGTAAGACAGCTTGTCGTGGGAGATTATTTTCCTCGTTTGGATTGCTTGAAATGATAAAAATCGTTTCACATTTATTTCGTGATAAAGTAATTTGGGCTGAAAGAGTCAAAGCAAGTGTTCCATTGCTATTGCTTCCATAGTGTGGGAACGATGCAACAACGAGCACACCCCTCACTTTGTTCTTTTAATGCGTCAACGAATGCTTGAGCATTTAAATCTAAATAATCACCGTCGGCATCTCCTGGAAATATAAAGAGCACCCTTCCATATCTAACAAAAACGACGAGATTCTTTTCATGGACTTTCTGCGCATTTTGGGGAGGCGGCAAGCAATAAACGTGAACATATCCGCCGTACGGTAAAGATGCTTCAACCACTTGCTCTCCATATTGGGCGCAAAATGCTTCTGCTAGAAAATGTGGGGTTAAATATGGATAATTTCTGCGAGCGGGAACCTTTATCGTCTGAGCATCTAAAATTTTTTTAAATTCAGGAAAAAGGCAAAAATGATCCGCATGATTATGCGTTAGCAGAAGAATACAATTCAAATTTCCGACATTAATATCTTTCAATCGTCTATAAATGAGACCATCCTTTTTAATCTTTAATTGATACTGTTGCAATGGATTTCTTCCCTTTTTTCCTGAACCTACATCAATAACTAAACAGTCATTTCCCACTTTCATTAGTATAAAATTTCCCTGTCCGACCGAAAAAATATACGTCTCCACTACCGCTGCGGAAGTTATACTAAACAAAATATTTTTTAACAAAGTCAACGAAAAGAAGAGAATAAAATACCTCATATTACTGATTTCTCTTTTCTAATACATCCGCCCCTTGTCGTCTAATGATTTCTTGAAAACGTTGTTGCTTATGCTCGTCTATATCTAGATTTGCCATTACCGCTAAAAGGCTCCTTTTTGTGTTATTGTCGCTTATGGCAATCTCTTCCGTACGAAAAAACAAATCATCCATGACGGTTCCAATTTTTGAAGGATCATCTGGAAATGCATAAAGGCGAAGAAAATTATAGGAAATGCTTTTCTTGAAGGCATCATCCCCACCATCTAAACACTCCTTTAAAAGCTCGGGTAAGGAAGCAAAGTTCGCTAATGCCAAATTATGAAGCTTCATCATTGCATCTACCATTTTAATGCTATTCAACTCCCCAGAGTCTATTTGATTTTCAAGGGTTTGGACTTGCTCAATAACTTCAGCACTTGGCCTCCCTAACAGTTCCATGCTAAACAACCCCAACCCTAAAACGACATGTAATTTTCTACTCATAACAACGCTTCAGTCTAAGGGAAAAATCGAGGAGTCAAAAAGTCAAGTTTAAAAGATGGATTTTGATTAAAAATTCATATAAAACTTCCAGTGTTTGTGACTTCCGATAGTCCGCGTCACGAAAGCATGGAAACGATTTTCGCAGACATGAAGCCGGGTATGCTTTCCGGAAGTTGTGTTATTTTTGAGCTAAACCGAGCGCAAACGATTGCCCTTGCCTGAAGGAAGCCCGAAGGGGCGACATCCTACTCCATTGCCGGCAAGGGCCACCAAACTTACCAACAAATCGGCGACGAAAAAGTTCCTTTCATAGCGATGTGGATATAGCAAAAATCTTATTATTAAATGGGATATAACTGAGGTTTGTTTATTGAAGCTCCATCGAAAAGTTTTAGATCCCTACCATTGGTCGTAACCAAATATCCCACGCCATCCGCCACTTCACTGGTTATAAACACGGGAGAAGTTGTTGTACATTGTCCAGAAGAACATGAGTAATAATGGCCTTTTGTTTCAGGCCTACGAGGAAGAAGAGGTAAAACAGCTGGCCTGGGAAGACAATCTGTTTCTTCGGGGTCGCTTGAAATAACAAAAATCACTTCTCGGCAATTTTTTTCTGCTAACTTTCTTTGGGCTGCTAGAGATAAAGCAAGTGTTCCGTTACTATTACTTCCATGGTGCGGAAGAACGATGCAACAATGAGTACATCCGTCTCCTAGTGCTTCTAATTCAGCCATAAATGCTCCAGCATTCAGATTTAAGTAGTCTCCATCGGCATCTTCCCGGTAGTATAAAAAGTACCGTTCCGTATTTAACAAAAACAACGAGATTTTTTTCATGATCTTTCCGTGCATTTCGGTGAGGTGGTAAACGATAAACATAAATATTCCCTATCTCAGAAGGATGATCTTCTATAGTTATTTGGTTGCAAAACGAATCATAAAAACTTTTTGCTAAAAACTGCGGCTTTATCGTTAAACAATTTTCGGAAGACGGAAAAATTATCGGATTGCTTCCCCAAAGCACTTTCAATCGTAGAAATGAGCAAAAATGATCCCAATGATTGTGCGTTACAAGAAGCCAACATTTTGAAACTCCCACACTAATGCTTTCTAATTTTTTGTAAATCGCGCCATTTGGTTCCATTTTCTCTCTATGTTGCTGTAACGGATTTCTTCCGCTTTTCCCTGAGCCGACATCAACAACCAAACATTCTTTCTCTGCTTTTATTAATATAAAATTTCCCTGTCCGACTGAAAAAATATACGTCTCCAGTACAGCCGCAGAAACTATACCACACAAAACATCTCTTAGTAAAAGAAGAAACAAAAAAATAGAGAGAAAGTATCTCATTTGTTATTCGCTTTCTTTTAGTACATCTTGTCCTTGGCTGGTAATAATTTCTCTAAAGCGATCCTGATTTTCTCTTCCTACATTTAAAATTAATATTAAACTCAAAAGATTTTCTTTCTCTTTCTTACTTAACTTGGCAATACTCTCCGTACGAAAAAACAAATCATCCATGACATTTCTAATTTTCGAAGGATTAGTGGGAAACGCATAAAGACGAAAAATATTATAGGCAAAGCATCTTTTTAAGTCATTGTCTTGACTTCGAAGTGGATTTTTTAAGTTATCGGGCAAAGAATCGAAATTTGCCAGCGACAAGTCAATAAGGCGTGTCATTGTGTCTGTTACTTGAACACTATTCAATTCTCCGGAGTTTATCTGCCGTTCCAGATCCCTAACACTTTGAACAAATGCGGAAGGCGGATCTCCAAATAATGGCACATTAAACAACCCTAACCCTAAAACGATATATAAACTAATTTTCCTATTCATGACAGTGTCCTAATTTAAGGGAAAAATCAAGAAGTCAAGAAGTCAAGTTTAAAAGATGGATTTTGATTAAAAATTCATATAAAACTTCCAGTGTTTGTGACCTCCGATAATCCGTGCCATGGGAGCACGGAAGCAATTTTCGCGGACATGAAGCCGGAACATAACTGCTGACCGTTGCATTAGATTTGAGCCGGACCGCAGGAAGGCCGATCACACTTGCGCTAAAGGCGACACAAAGGGATGACATCGTTCTCATTGCCGGTAAGGGACGTGAAATTGATCAACAAATCGGTGACGAAAAAGTTCCTTTCAGCGAGCGATGTCGATGTGATAAAAAAATGTTTACAAACTATCGTCATGGGGTCGCAAGCCCGGCAGAATCAAAAACCTTCAATTTGGCAATATCTTCTCCCGGAGGCAATAACCCCCCAGCCAAACGCAAACAATCCCTATAAACAATAAAACTTTTTTCATTTTACTTTTCTAACAGTTATTTATATTGTTCACATAGTTCAATAATGGGAGAGTAAGATTTCGGAGGCAATTCCGTATTTGACTCCAAATTTTTCTTTATCCTGTTCAGCAAGATTCGTAGGTCTGCAACAGTCACACCCTCAATATTTTTTATTTCTTTCACAAGTTGCGTAACACTCAAATATCTATCGGGAAAAGCTAGTATGAGAAGGGTATTGAGTTTTATGGCTTTTTCATCATTTTCCCTACCACTTACGCCTAGGATTTTTGAAAACACACCTTCTAAGAAAGAAGCAACCAATTCCTCGCTTTCAGAGGAAGAAACTACATCAATCATTCGCGTAAGAAGCCTCTGTGTTTCAACTCGATTTACTCCATCGTCGATCTCATCTTGTAACTCTCTGACATCATCTATAGGATTTGCCTGGCACACACTTCCTGCACAATATATACATAACAACAAACTAATTTCTCTATTCATGACAGTGCCTCGATCTAATGGAAAAATCGCAGAGTCAAGAAGTCGAGTTAAAAAGATGGATTTTGATTAAAAATTCACATAAAAGTTTTGAGGGGATTGTTTTTGGGGCCATGAATTCCGGCTTGTTTTGTCAATTTTTTGCTGGAAAATAAGGTAAGAGAGAATTTACGTCCCATACGGTTGCCGGCTGAATGCCGCTGAATCGCGTTTGTTCATCGAAATGCAAAAGATAGCTATCCTTTGGTTGTTCTATAAAATAACATACATAATCCTGCACCTAAAATGCAAAAACGTTCCAGTGGAAACTACGGAAGCGTTTATCCCGTGATAACAGGTGGGTTCAAAATTACTCCCCAATCTTTTCGTAATCTTCGAGATTCAACTCGCGCCTTAGTTCCTCCTTCGTCGGCATATAGGGCAGGTATTTTGCTGCAAAAATCTGCTCATTATCTTCCGGGAGCGGCCGGCACGGCCGGCTGCGATGTCGACACAGTCGACAGTGATAGAGCTGGCTTCGCCAGCAATGGATCGGCAACTGCTGACATTCGCGCGATAGCGGTATGGAAGCGGACACTGTCCGCCGCGTTAGCGGTATGGAAGCCGACACTGTCGGCCTCGTGTAATAATTCACATACATCTGCATCTGACCGATATCTTGATGGCTTAAATCCCCAATCTTTAAATCGACTAGGACAAAGCACTTCGCGAAATACAAGGTCGATATAAAAATGTCTGCCGTCAAAATGGATGTGTTTTGGCCGCACGACAAAAGAATATCCGCGACCGAGTTCTAACAGAAATTTTTGTAAATGGTCAAATCTTGAAACGATGGTTCGCTTCTATCCTCAAAATTATCGATGGCTAAATTGTAAAAATAAAGTAATTGTTATTCTCCGAAAGATTTCGGAAGGTGTAAACAGTACTAATAATGAGGGAGAATTGGAAACCAAAAGGTCAGAATTATGTAATAGCGGACCGTGTATGCATACGGAACCAATTTGCATTTTTGATCATATTGATTCTCACGGAAGAGTCCCGTGTGGAACTCCACTATCTAGAGCAATAACAATGGAGCCACGTTTCAAGCCGTGTTCTCAGAATGCTTTAAAAGAGACTCGATTCGATTGTGAAGAAATGTTAGCGGAAGTTGCCAGACTAACTGAGCGTGACATTGACTTTATCTACGACCGATAAAAGATTATTTCATGGGTTCTTGAGGATATATGT
>JAIRLD010000061.1 GCA_031259665.1 Puniceicoccales bacterium
TTGGTATTGGGAGGATTATGGGTTGGAGGATATTGGTGCGGCTACTCTCATTCATGATGTGAATGATCAAGATGAAAATGGCGAAACGCTGCTCCATTTAGCCGTGAGATTGAACAATGGAGAAGCCATAAGAAGGTTGATTAGTCTAGGCGCTGACGTGAATGCTCGGACCGAGAGTGGCTTGACGCCGTTGCATTATGCTGAACAAATGGGCAGAACAGATATCGTAGGAATGTTGCTAGCACGAGGCGCTGAGAGGGATACTCAGGGTAGGTTTGGCACAACGCCGTTCCATGGGGATGCGCAAATGGGCGAAGTAAATGACATAAAAACGTTGCTAGAGCGAGACGCTGAAAGGGATATTGATGATTGGATTGATGCGTTGTTCTCTGCACCTAGGAACAGAGTGGAAGCCGCAGAAGCGTTTCTAGCAAGAGACGCTTTGATGGATCAACATAGGCATTGGGAGGATCTTGGTTGGGAAATTATCGATGTGAATGCGCGAGATGAGCGAAATGCAACGCCGCTGCATTATGCCGTTGAAATTGGCAATGTAGGGCTTATAGCGGCGTTAATCGATCGAGGTGCTAACGTGAATGCTCAGACCGATAATGGTGGCGAAACACCACTCCATTTTGCCGCGAGGAGGGGCAATTTAGATGCCATAAGGATATTACTTGCTAAAGGTGCTGTCGTAAGTATTCGAAGTTTAGGGGATGGGGACATGCCGCTCCATACAGCCGTAAGAAATGGCCAAATAGAGGCCGTAGAAGCGTTATTAAAAGCAGAAGGCGCTGACGTGAATGCTCGGACTGAAAATGGCGAGACGCCGCTCCATTTAGCCGAACAAGGGGACAGAGCAGATATCGTAGAAGTATTGCTAGCGCGAGGCGCTGAGAGGGATACTCAGAATAGGCATGGCACAAAGCTGTCATCTTCGGATAGAATGGAGCTAATGGAGCTCCTAAGAGCGTTGTGGGCAATACGCTGATGTGGTAGATGATTGGTAATAGGCATGGAACAATACTGCTCCATTGGGCTGTATGTCGGTCATCCAGAGGTTGTAAAGGTGTTGTTGGGATATGCCGCCATCGACTAAATATTATGGATAAATTGGAGCACTGAACGCCTAAACGTTGATGAAACTCATTCGGAATGGAGGAAATATCTCTGTTCTGATTTTTTTGCGCCATAAATCGTAGAATAAAGTCGAGAATCCGGAAAAATAAAAAAATAAATCAAATCCATAAAATAAAGATTGACCAGGTGGGGTCCAATTTGCAAGTTTTTGAATCCGAGAACCGTCATGTGATGTCCCCACTACCGGATCTCCTCTCTGTCAGGCCCTTGTAGCTCAGTTGGCAGAGCGCATCCTTGGTAAGGATGAGGTCGGCGGTTCAAATCCGCTCGGGGGCTCCATAAAAAATTTTATGTTATTTTAGAAAAGGAAAAATTAATGGCAAAAGAAACCTTCGAGAGAACGAAACCTCACGTCAATGTGGGTACCATCGGTCACGTCGACCATGGTAAGTCAACTTTAACGACAGCGCTCGTCAAAGTACAGTCCGATAAAGGCTTGGCTGAATTTAAGTCCTACGCCGATATCACTAAGGGCGGTACCGTCCGAGATGCTACCAAAACGGTCACGATCGCCGTCTCACACGTCGAGTACCAAAGCGATAAACGGCATTACGCCCATGTCGACTGTCCAGGACATGCCGATTTCGTTAAAAATATGATCACCGGTGCTGCACAAATGGATGGTGCTATCCTCGTCGTGAGCGCGGCGGATGGGCCGATGCCGCAGACGCGGGAGCATATCCTTTTAGCGCGTCAGGTCGGTGTTCCGAAAATTGTAGTCTTCTTAAACAAAGTCGACCTCCTCGATGACCCGGAGCTATTGGATCTCGTCGAAATGGAGGTGCGCGATTTGCTGACGAAGTATGAGTTCGATGGCGATAATATTACGGTCGTTCGCGGTTCTGCTTTGGCGGCACTGGAAGGAAAACCGGAGGGTGTTGAAGCGATTGGAAAACTTTTGGCGGCGCTTGACAAGGATATTCCCGAACCTCAGCGCGATATCGATAAGCCTTTCCTGATGGCCGTCGAGGACGTATTTTCCATTACCGGTCGAGGTACGGTGGCGACGGGACGTATCGAACGCGGCGTAGTCAAGGTCGGCGAAGAAGTTGAAATTGTTGGCCTAGGCGATACGAAAAAGACGACCTGTACGGGTGTCGAAATGTTCCGCAAGCTACTCGATGAGGGGCGTGCGGGCGATAACGTCGGCTTATTGTTGCGCGGCCTAGAAAAAAAGGAAGTGGAACGCGGTCAGGTGATTGCGAAACCAAAGAGTATTACGCCCCATTCCAAGGCGAAGGCTGAAATTTACGTCCTGACCAAGGACGAGGGTGGGCGCCATACACCGTTCTTTAATGGCTATCGGCCGCAGTTCTTCTTTGGAACGGCGGATGTGACGGGTGTTGTAACTTTACCGGAGGGCACGGAAATGGTCATGCCGGGGGATAATTTGGGTGTGGCGCTTGAGTTGCAGAAAAAAATCGCCATGGAGAAAGGGCAACGTTTTGCGATCCGTGAAGGTGGTCGGACCATCGGTGCAGGACGTATTACCGAAATTGTTGAATAAGGTTAGTAAAAAAATGTTGACAGATAGGCGTAGAAGTTATTTTGTCAATTATTGATAGGAGAATAGCTCAATTGGAAGAGCAACGGTCTCCAAAACCGTAGGTTGGGGGTTCGAGACCCTCTTCTCCTGCCAGTGAGTATAATTTATGAAGATAAAAAATCCCCTGAGGCAAGTTGGTATATTCTTTGGTGAGACGGTGAGTGAGCTCAAAAAGGCTTCTTGGCCGAACCAGAAGGAAATGCGTCATTACGTTGGCATTGTGCTAGTCGGAATGGCGATTTTGGGCGTTTATGTAGCAATTGTTGATTTTGCACTTTTACACGTGGTGGAATTATGTAGCGATTGGATACGAGGGAGTTTAGGGCGGTAGCGATGATACTTTCAATGCAGGATTCGCGCTGGTATGCTTTGCAGGTTTTTTCTAATCAGGAGGCCAAGGTGAAGCTATATCTCGACAAATTTGCTACCCAGGAAGGGGTGTTGATTGACGAGGTACTTGTGCCATCGGAGCGGGTCATTGAAATTAAAAACGGTAAACGTTACCATCGCGTCAAAAAGTTCTATCCGGGCTACGTATTTGTTCGGATGAAGTTGTATAATGAAGAGGAGAAATTGTTGCAATCGCAGTGGTATTTCGTACGCAACATACAGGGCGTATTAAATTTTGTAGGAGGAGAGCGGCCGGTACCGTTAAGGGAGGACGAAGTTGCACGGATTTTGGATCAGGCGGCGACGGCGGCAACGGCAGCGCCTGTACAGCGTGTCCGATTTGAAGTGGGGAGCAAAGTCAAAATTACGGATGGTCCCTTTGCGGAATCGCTTGGCAGTGTGATGGAGCTCGATTTGGAAAATGGGAAGATGCGGGTATCGGTATCGCTATTTGGCCGGGAGACACCGGTTGAACTGGAATTTTGGCAAGCGAAGAGGATTAAGGAGTAGAAATATGGCAAAGAAAGTAGTAAAACAGATTAAGTTACAGTTACCGGCTGGGGCAGCAAATCCGGCACCGCCGGTTGGTCCCGCGTTGGGAGCGGCCGGTGTGAATATCATGGGCTTTTGCAAGGAGTTCAATGCGCGGACGAAGGACATGGCGGGGATGATCATTCCCGCGGTGATTTCCGTTTATGCCGATCGCTCATTTACCTTCGAGTTGAAATCGCCGCCCGCTTCGGTATTATTGCAGAAAGCGGCGGGGATTGCGAAGGGTTCAGGCGTACCCAATCGTACGAAGGTGGGCAAGGTGACGCGCAAGCAACTTGAAGAGATTGCGGAGACAAAGCGGGTGGACCTCAATGCGGAGGATCTCGATGCGGCGGTGAGAATGATCGAGGGGACGGCGCGTAGTATGGGTATTGAAGTTGGAGCATAATTTTTATTTTTGTGGAAATAATTTAAAATGGCTTGACAAGGGTGAAAATTGCCGTAGCGGTATTTATATATTTGTGGTTTGTTTATGAAGAAACGGAGCAAGCGTCAGTTAAAGGGGCAGGAGGTCGTTGATTTGGGTCAGTGTTTTTCCGTTGAGAATGCCGTTGCACTGCTTGAGAAGATGCCAAAAGCTCGTTTCGACGAAACGGTTGAACTTGCAATTCACCTCAGTGTCGATCCGAAGCAAAGCGATCAAATGGTTCGCGGAATAGTGAGTTTACCGAATGGCAGTGGAAAGCGTGTACGTGTTTTAGTATTTACGGAGAAGCCGGAAGAGGCGATAGCAGCGGGGGCGGATTTTGCCGGGTTAGAGGATTTGATTGAGAAGGTTCAGGCGGGGTGGCTTGATTTCGACGTAGCGATTTCGACGACTTCCGCGATGAAGCAGGTACGCAATGTGGCGCGGGTACTGGGGCCGCGCGGTCTCATGCCGAATCCCAAGTCGGGGACGGTTTCGGACGACGTTGCGGAAGCGGTTCGCGAGGTAAAGGCGGGGCGTGTCGAATTTAAGATGGATAAGACGGCCAATATGGCCGTTGTCGTAGGAAAGCGTTCCTTTGCGGTGGACAAGTTGGTGGAAAATATAAGAATAGCCATCGATGCGATTTTAAAGGCGAAGCCTGCGAGTATTTCGGGTAATTTTATCAAAAATGTTACGTTAACGGCGACGATGGCGCCGGGGATTCGATTGGAGCAGGGGATTTACAGTGCGGTTTCAGGAGGGACACTATGAAGGCGGAAAAGGAATTTTTAGTTAAGGAAGTTTTTGAGCATCTCGGCAAGTCGGATTACGTCTATTTGGCGGATTTTTCACGCGTGACCGTTGCGGCGATTTCCACCCTTCGCAAAAATTTACGGGGAAATAGTGCGGAATGTCACGTGGTTAAGAATAGTGTTTTGAAGCTTGCGCTCAAGGAAAATGGCTGTGAGGATTTGGACGGTAAGTGCTTTGAGGGGCATACGGCGATTGTCGTTGGCGGTTCGGATCCAGCGGGGGTTGCGAAGGTTTTATTTAAGTTTTCCAAGGACAATGAGGAAAAAATGGGGGTCAAGGGCGGTGCTCTTTCCAAGCATCCGTTAGCGGTCAGCGAGATTAAGGCATTGTCGGAGTTGCCATCGCTCGAGGTATTGCGTGCGCAGGTTTTAGCGCTTTTCAATACACCGGCGCAACAGTTGGTGCGTGTACTCAATGCGGTACCGCAGGGTGTAGTCAATGTTTTACAGGCAAAGGTGGATAAAATTTAGTATTTAAAAAAGAAATAAATTTAGGAGAATTTCTCTTAAATGGCAATGGTTGCCGCTAAGTTTGTTTCTGGAGGATGAAAAAATGGCGAATATTACAAAGGATCAAGTTATTGAGTGGTTAAGTGCCCAATCCGTTTTAGAAATTGCCGGATTGGTAAAGGACTTAGAGGAGAAGTGGGGGGTGAGTGCGAGTGCGCCCATAGCGGCGGTTGCGATGCCAGCAGCGGGTGCGGCAGCCGAGGTTAAGGAGGAAAAGACGGAGTTTGATGTTATTTTAACGGCCGCGGGGGAGAGTAAAATCAATGTCATTAAGGAGGTCCGCGCCATTACCGGCCTAGGGCTAAAGGAGGCGAAAGACCTCGTCGATGGTGCGCCGAAGCCCGTCAAGGAAGCCATTTCGAAGGCCGATGCGGAGGAAATGAAGAAAAAACTTGAGGCAGCTGGCGCCAAAGTGGAACTTAAGTAATTAAGCAGTGTTGAATCAAGTTACAGGGTACAGTTTTGTGGTATTTTTTGAATTCCACAGGACTGTTTTGTTATCATATAAATTTAAATAGGAGTGTTTGTATTTTTCTCGTATGGCTGACAGAATTAGTTTCGGAAAACTGGAGGAAGTCATTTCTCCTCCCAATTTTATAGAAAATCAAATCAATTCGTTTAGGGAGTTTTTGCAGAGTGACGTCGCAGTTGGAAGTCGGAAGAATGTCGGGTTGGAGAGTGCTTTCCGCGATTTTTTTCCGGTCGAAAGCTATGACGGAAAATGCCGTCTGGAATATGTTTCCTATCGCGTCTGCGAACCGCGCCATGGCGAGGATTATTGCATCCGCGATGGAACGACCTACGCCGGTTCCCTCTATGTTACGCTCCGACTGTGTGAAGAAGGAGAAATGCGGGAAGAAGAAATTTATTTCGGCGAGCTACCGATGATCGGGAAACGGGGATCCTTCGTCATCAACGGAGCGGAGCGTGTCGTTGTCAGCCAGCTGCACCGTTCTCCGGGGATTTGTTTTGAAGAAACGATTCATGCCAGCGGAAAATCGCTCCATGCGTTTCGAATAATACCCGATCGCGGTACGTGGCTCGAAGTGCAATTTGATCCCAATGATTTACTGTATGTTTACTTGGATCGCCGTCGCCGTCGTAGAAAGTTTTTGCTCACCACGCTCCTCCGCGCGTTTGGTAACGGTTCCGACCACGAGATTTTGAGCCTATTTTATAAAATAGAAAACAAAAAGATATCTTCATTTAAAGCGGATGTCGATCTTTCGAACTATGTCTTAATCGATGACGTCGTCGATGCCAAGGAGGGTATCGTTCTCGTTCGCGCCCATGAGTCGCTTTCGAAGGGACTGTTGCAGGCGTTTAGTGCTGCTGGAATTGAGCGGGTCGATGTGGTCAATGTTGCGTTCGATAATGGTTTGTTAGTCCGTACGCTGAAAAAGGATCCCGCTAAAAATGCGGAAGATGCATTGCGGGAAATTTACAAACGTTTGCGCCCTGGAGAACCGGTAATGGCTAATAATGCAGCCGGTATGATGTCGCGTTTATTTTTGGAGCGAAAGCGCTACGATTTGGGACGCGTTGGACGGAAAAAATTAAATCAGCGTCTGAAACTTAATAAGGACCTCGATGATCGCCTCATCGATACGGTGGATATCGTAGCGGCGACGAAATTTTTGTGCCGTTTACGTAAGGGGGAAGAGCATGTGGACGATATTGATCACCTGGGTAATCGGCGCATACGCAGTGTGGGCGAATTACTTGTCAATCAATGCCGTTCCGGGTTAAGCAAGATGGAGCGATTAATCCGTGAACGGATGGCATTATTCGACAATAGTGTGGATACGATTGTTCCGCAAAAGTTAGTTAATCCGAAGATTTTCATGAGTTCGGTGCGAGATTTTTTTGCGCGCAGCCAGCTATCGCAATTCATGGACCAGATCAATCCGCTATCGGAATTGGCACACAAGCGGAGGCTTTCGGCACTAGGTCCCGGCGGTTTGAGTCGTGAGCGCGCGAGTTTCGAAGTTCGCGACGTCCATTCTTCGCACTATGGCCGCATTTGTCCAATCGAAACGCCGGAGGGGCCTAATATCGGTTTGATCAATTCGCTGAGCACGTTTGCGCGTGTGAATGAGTTTGGATTTATCGAGACGCCCTACCGCGTGGTAAAGGATGGATGTGTGACGGGCGAGGTGATTTATTTGGATGCAACTGACGAGGGAAATTGCATTATTGCGCAGGCGAATACGGAGATGGATGGCGAAGGTAATCTTTTAGGTAACATTGTTGCGCGTCAGCGGGATATGATTTTGGAGGTTGAGCCGTCGAAGGTGGCTTACATGGATGTTTCGCCGAAACAGGTCATTTCCGTAGCTGCGGGTTTGATACCGTTTCTGGAACATGACGATACTTCGCGGGCGCTGATGGGGGCCAATATGCAGCGGCAAGGCGTGCCATTATTATTACCGGAGGCGCCCCTTGTCGGAACGGGATTGGAACGGAGGGTTGCGGTTGATTCGAAAAATGTGATTTCTGCCATTGCGGGTGGCGTCGTTGCTTCGGTGGATGCGACGCGCATCGTGGTTACGAAAGATGGTTCGATGCCAAAAAAATTGGATCCCAATGGCAATCCATCGGCTGGTGTTTATGTTTACAATTTGCGCAAATTTATTCGATCCAATTCGGCTACCTGTTTCAATCAGCACTCAATTGTAAAAAAAGGACAGGTTATTCAGGCGGGTGACGCATTGGCCGATGGCGCTGGGACGAATCAGGGAGAATTGGCATTGGGGTGCAATGTTTTAGTGGCATTTATGCCGTGGAATGGCTACAATTTTCAGGATGCGATTATTTTGAGCGATCGTCTGGTGAAGGAGGATGTATTTACATCGGTTCACATTGAAGAATTTGAGGTTGTTGCGCGGGATACGAAATTGGGAGCCGAAGAAATCACGCGGGATATCCCGAATGTGGGTGACGAAGCATTGAAAAATTTGAATCGCGACGGTATCGTTCGCGTTGGAGCGGAGGTCAAAGCGGGCGATATTTTGGTCGGAAAAATTACCCCAAAGAGCGAATCGAATTTGGCTCCTGAAGAGAAGTTGCTGCGCGCCATTTTCGGTGAGAAGGCGGCAGATGTGAAGGATACGTCCCTTTTGGTGCCGCCCGGTTGCGAAGGTATTGTAATGGATGTTAAATTTTCTAGCAACGCCGATACGGAAAAAGAAAAAGTTTCAGAGGCCGATCTCCGTCGCCGGATCAAGAAAGCGAATGAGGAGTGTCGAGGGCAGTTGGAAAAATTACAGGACGATTTAACGGAGTCGCTTTCGAGTATTCTACTGGGCGAGAAAATTCCGCTCGATATTTCTAATGGAGAGACGGGGGAAGTAATTATCCCGGCAAATCGTAAAATTACAAAGACATTATTGCGTCGGATCGCAGCCTGTTTTGATGTGCTAGCCATTCCGGCCTCTCCGGTTAAAAATCGTATTCTAGAAATTGTCGACGCCTATCGCCAAAAGTTTGTCGATCTCGAAAAGGAACGCGTTCAGAGAATTGAGGCGATCGAGGCGGGTGATATCGGCGAAACGGGTGTCATTAAAAATGTAAAAGTTTACGTGGCCAATAAACGTAAAATTCACATCGGTGATAAAATGGCTGGTCGCCACGGCAATAAAGGTGTTGTTTCAAAAATTGTCGCCCGCGAAGATATGCCATTTTTACCCGATGGAACGCCGGTCGATATTATTTTGAATCCGTTGGGTGTACCGAGTCGCATGAATGTGGGACAGGTTTTGGAAACACACCTCGGTTGGGCCTGCGAAAAATTGGGAATCAAGATCGCGACGCCCGTATTCGATGGGATGTCGGAGTTGCAAATTCGCGAGTATTTGAAAAAAGCAGGCCTTCCGGAAAATGGGAAAAGTGTTCTCTACGACGGCCAAACGGGAGAACGTTTCGATCAGGAAGTGGTCGTCGGGTATATTTATATGATGAAGCTCAATCACTTGGTTGCCGATAAAATTCACGCGCGTGCGGTGGGGCCGTACAGTTTGGTTACGCAGCAACCCTTGGGCGGAAAGGCGCAATACGGTGGACAACGCTTCGGAGAAATGGAGGTCTGGGCACTCGAAGCCTATGGTGCGGCATACACGTTGCAGGAAATGTTGACCATCAAGTCCGATGACGTCCAGGGGCGGACGAAGGCTTACGAATCCTTGGTAAAAGGCGACCGTTCCTTGGAGACGGGTGTGCCCCAGTCATTTAACGTTTTGATGAAGGAAATTCAAAGTTTGTGTCTCGATATTCGCTTGGAACATGATGAGGTTTACGCGGAATAAAAGGGGAATTAGAAATGACGACGGAAGCAGTAAAAGAGTTTTTAGGATTTGAGCGGAATAATGAGTTTGATAGGGTGGCGATTTCGATCGCGTCACCGGATGCGATTCGTTCCTGGTCAAAGGGCGAAATCAAAAATCCCGAAACAATCAATTATCGCACATTTAAACCGGAAGTGGGCGGATTATTTTGCCAACGCATTTTTGGTCCCGTCAAGGATTATGAGTGTGCCTGCGGAAAATATAAGCGCATAAAATATAAGGGAATTATCTGCGATCGCTGTGGCGTCGAGGTGACGCTTTCCCGTTCCCGTCGAGAACATATGGGCCATGTGGAATTGGCTGTACCCATTTCCCACATTTGGTTTTTGAAAAGTTTACCCAGTCGTTTGGGGTTGTTTTTGGACATGTCCGTGCGCGATATCGAAAAAGTGATTTACTATGAAAGCTACATGGTAACGGAACCGGGTTCGACGCCTTTGAAAAAGTGTCAGCTGCTGCAGGAACAGGAGTACGAAATGTTGCGCAGCGAGTATGGCGACGACGCATTCGCGGCGAAAATGGGAGCCGTAGCGATTCGCGAAATTTTATCCGAAATGGACCTGGAAGAAATGGTCTACAATATTCAGGAGGAAATGTACGCGACAAACGCTAAGCAAATGAAAAAAAAGCTGGCCAAACGCCTCAAAATGGTTTCCGGATTTTTACACTCGGGATCTCGACCGGAATGGATGATTTTGGAGGCGCTCCCCGTATTGCCACCGGATTTACGTCCGCTCGTTCCGTTGGATGGGGGACGCTTTGCAACGAGTGATCTGAATGATTTGTATCGTCGGGTTATTAATCGCAATAATCGTTTAAAAAGTTTGATGCAATTGAAAACGCCGGATGTAATCGTGCACAATGAGATGCGCATGCTACAGGAGGCGGTCGATGCTCTATTTGATAATGGACGCCACGGGAAAGCTGTCCTCGGTGCAGGAAATCGTCCGTTGAAGTCCTTGGGCGATATGCTTAAGGGAAAGCAGGGGCGCTTTCGTCAAAATTTACTCGGGAAACGCGTCGATTATAGCGGCCGTTCCGTCATTGTTATCGGTCCAGAATTGAAGTTGCATCAGTGTGGCCTGCCGAAAAAAATGGCACTCGTTCTCTTTGAACCCTTTATTATACGGCGTTTAAAAGAATTAGATTTCGTTCATACGGTGCGCAGTGCCCGTAAAATGATTGAGCGTCAGGATCCCGAAGTATGGGATATTTTAGAGGAGGTTACCCGTGAACATCCTATTTTATTGAATCGCGCGCCGACATTGCACCGCCTATCGATCCAGGCCTTTGAACCGATTTTGATTGAAGGCGAAGCGATTCGTCTCCATCCCCTGGTCTGTACGCCGTTCAATGCGGATTTCGATGGCGATCAAATGGCCGTTCACGTGCCACTATCGATCGAGGCAATCATGGAGTGTAAATTACTCATGATGGCGACGCAAAATATGTTTTCGCCGTCGAGTGGTAAGCCCATTTTGACACCGTCCCAGGATATTATTCTGGGCGTTTATTATTTAACCTACGAGCCTAAACAAAAGGAAGGACGAATTCCATTGATGGGAAGTGTCGAGGAGGTGTTGATGGCGGAGGCGCAGAATGTCGTCACGAAACAGGATTGGATTCATCTCGCAAATCCGGACTATGGTCGCGTCACGCGCTATGGTAATTATAAGGATCGAATCATTAAGACGACCGTTGGTCGCGTCATTTTTAATCAAATTTTCCCTCGATCGCTTGGGTTTATCAATTTTTCTGTCAGTAAGGGTATGTTAGGCGATCTGATTATGGGGACCTATAAGATCGTCGGTCAAAAGGAAGCGGTACAGATGTTGGATCGCCTCAAAAATCTTGGGTTCCATACGGCGATGAAGGCGGGCCTTTCCATCGGCGTTGATGATATGATTGTTCCTTCGGAAAAGCGAGATATTATCGCAGAAGCGCGTCGAAAGGTTGAAGAGGTCGATGCGCAATTTCAGCGGGGAATTATCACTTCCGGTGAGCGTTTCAATAAGATTATTGACATTTGGACCAACGCTACGGACGAAGTGGCGCGGGTTGCCTTCGATCGCCTGATGAAAAATGATGACAAGGACTATATTAATCCAGTTTATCTGATGATGGATTCCGGAGCGCGCGGTAATCGGCAACAGGTCCGCCAATTGTGCGGGATGCGTGGGTTAATGGCGAAACCATCCGGCGAAATTATTGAGCGACCGATCCTGTCGTCATTCCGCGAAGGACTATCCATTTGGGAATATTTTATTTCGACGCACGGTGCCCGCAAAGGTCTAGCCGATATGGCACTGAAAACGGCCGATGCAGGGTATATGACGCGTAAACTGTGTGATGTGGCGATGGACTGCATTGTTTCCTGCGAGGACGATGGCTGTCGCAACGGAATTTGGAAGCAGGCGATTATGGATGGGGACGAGGAAATTATTGGTCTCCAGGAGCGCATTATTGGCCGTTGTGCGGCGGAAGATGTGCGCAATCCGATTAATTTGGAGGAAGTATTGGTCACTTCGGGGGGACTCATTACGGCGGATGTGGCTCAAAAAATCGATGAAGCGGGCATCGAACGCGTGAAAATTTTATCGCCTCTGACGAGTATGAGAAATAATGAAATTCCAGCCCTCGCCTACGGTATCGATCCGGCAACGAATAGTATGGTGGCGTGCGGATCGGCGGTGGGAATTATTGCGGCGCAGTCGATCGGCGAGCCGGGAACTCAGCTGACGATGCGTATCTTTCATATCGGTGGTGTAGCGAGTCAGGTTCTCAAAGCACCCGAGCATCGCGCGAAAACGGATGGTATCATTCGCCAGGAAAATTTACGTCTCGTTCGGACCGCCGAGGGTGCAAGTATTGTCTTGAATCGAACGGGACGTTTAATTTTAGATGACGTCAGTGGTCGTGAAATTGAGAGCTATAGCATTGTTCCGGGGACGGTGTTACTCCATGAAAATGGGGCGGCCGTAAGAAAGGATGAGCTATTGGCGGCATGGGATCCGCATAGTGTACCGATTATCGCTGAATTTTCTGGACGGATACAGTTTAAGGATATTATTCCCGGTATCACGATCAAACGGGATATCGACGAAGCAAGTGGGCGTATTATGGCCGTTGTTGTCGAACATAAGGAGGAATTAAATCCGACAATTGAGATTATTGCCGATGAAGAGGGCGAAAAACGTGTCGTTACTCTCTATGCGATTCCGACAGGAGCGCAAATTTTAGTTGACGATGGCAATCAAATTCTGGGGGGATCGTTACTCGCCAAGACGCCGCGTTCAACCTCTAAAACGCAGGATATCACGGGTGGATTACCTCGAGTGGCTGAGCTATTTGAAGCCCGTCGTCCGAAAGAACCCGCGGAAATGGCAAAAATCGACGGCGTTGTTTCCTTTGGCGGAATGATTCGCAATAAGAAGCGCGTTTGGGTGACGGATACGGAGACGGGACGCCGCGAAGAACATCTTATTCCCCATGGGACCCATTTGGTCGTCCATGAGGGCGATTTTGTCAATCGCGGACAAAACTTAACGGAGGGTGTAGCGGATCCCCATGAGATTTTGAATATTTTGGGAACCGCTGCGGTACAGGAGTATTTAATCTCTGAGGTGCAAAAGGTTTATCGGATGCAGGGCGTGATGATCAATGACAAACATATCGAAATTATTGTGGCGCGGATGCTGCGAAAGGTGCGCATTACGGATCCGGGCAATTCGGATTTCTTCTGGGGGGAGCAGATTGAAAAAGATTATTTCATTGAAAAAAATGAGGAAATTATCGAGGCCGGTGGAAAGCCGGCGGAGGCGGAGCCCGTTCTGCTAGGCATTACGAAATCTTCGTTGGAAACGGAGAGCTTTATTTCGGCGGCATCGTTCCAGGAGACGACGAAGGTCTTGACCGATGCGGCAACGCTTGGTAAAGTGGATGAGTTGAATGGATTTAAGGAAAATGTCATTATGGGGCATCTTATTCCAGCGGGGAGTGGGTTGCCGTTCTACCGTAGGTTAAAAATTCGAACCTTTTCCGATGGAAGTGAAGAAGCCGCTTTAGTGCACAATTTGGATCAGGAACCAAATCATGATTGGGTACAGGAAATGGCGACGACGGTAGGGGATTGAAAAGTTGATAAAAATTTAAAATAAAAGCTTGCCCAGATGACCTTTAGTTGTAGTTTAACGAAAAATTAAGATAATAGATTTCAATGCCTACCATTAATCAGTTAGTAAAGTCGCCGCGTGTGAATGTAGTTGTGAAGTCAAAAGCACCGGCGTTGCGTGAAAATCCGTTTAGACGGGGCGTGTGCGTACAGGTGATGACGCGTACGCCTAAAAAGCCTAATTCGGCTATCCGAAAGGTGGCTAAGGTGCGTCTAACCACTGGAATTGAGGTGATTGCCTACATTCCCGACGAAGGGCATAGTTTGCAGGAGCACAGTATCGTGTTGGTACGCGGTGGACGTGTGAAGGATTTACCGGGTGTGCGCTACCATATTGTACGTGGGGCTTTAGACTGTTCCGGCGTAGAAAAACGTCGGCGGAGTCGTTCGAAGTATGGCGTAAAACGTCCTAAGGAAGGTAAGAAATAAGTGAGGGGAATATATGTCGCGTCGTAGAAGAGCTGAAAGACGGGAGTTTGCAAAGGATCCGCGGTTTAATAGTGCCCTAATTGGGCAATTGGTAAGTATTGTGATGGAGCGAGGTAAACGTTCTCTAGCATGTTCGATCGTGTATGGTGCCATCGAGAAGGCGAGTGAGGAACTCGCAAAGGGAGACCCGGTGGAACTTTTACTCGTAGTATTGGAGAATGCGCGTCCGAAGGTGGAGGTAAAGAGCCGTCGCGTTGGCGGAGCGACCTATCAGGTACCGGTGGAAGTTCCGTACATTCGCCAGCAGAGTTTAGTATTTCGCTGGCTCATTGATGCGGCAAAGTCGCGGAAGGGTAAGGCGATGCGTGAGGCTCTGGGGCAAGAAATTATTGACGCCTATAATAATACGGGCAATGTGGTGAAGAAGAAGTCGGAGATGTATCGCATGGCACAGGCCAATCGAGCATTTGCGCACTTTGTTTGGTAAGATGATGAAGGAAACGAAAAATGGCAAACGATAGAAAAATTTCGACGGCGAATTCCTCTAACCGAAAAAGTCCTTTGGAATACACGCGCAATATTGGTATTGCGGCCCACATCGATGCGGGTAAGACGACGACGACGGAGCGCATTTTGTACTACGCGGGTGTGGTACACAAGATGGGCGAGGTCCATGAGGGGACGGCGGTAACCGATTGGATGGAGCAGGAACGGGAACGGGGGATCACGATTACATCGGCGGCGATCAGTTGCGGATGGAAGACGAAGGTCGGCCTATTTGCAGGGATTAATCATCAAATTAATCTGATCGATACGCCGGGGCACGTCGATTTCACGGCGGAAGTGGAGCGTTCACTGCGCGTGTTAGATGGTGCGGTGGGGGTATTTTGTGCGGTAGCCGGGGTGCAGCCGCAATCGGAGACCGTTTGGCGTCAGATGGATAAGTACAGCGTGCCGCGCATTGCATTTATCAACAAAATGGATCGCACGGGGGCGGATTTTCTTGGTGCCATTGGGAGTATTCGGACGAAGTTGGGAAAAAATGCGCATCCACTCTATCTCAACATTGGAGCGGAAGAAAAATTCGAAGGTCTAATTGGTTTAATTACCATGAAGGCCTATATTTATGATATCAAAGATCCATTGGGAGAAAAATTTGATACGGTTGCTATTCCTGTGGATTATCAAAAACAGGCGGAAAAATATCGCGAATCACTGATCGAAGCGTTAGCGGATTACGACGATGAGTTGGCGGAAAAGTATTTAGGGGGCGGAGAGATTTCGCAGGATACGATTCGTGCAGCGGTGCGTAAGGCGACGTTATCAATGGATTTCGTGGGGGTCATTCCGGGTAGTGCCTTTAAGAAAAAGGGTGTACAGATGTTACTCGATGCGGTGGTTGACTTTTTACCTTCTCCGATCGATTTGCCGCCGACGAAGGCCTTTGGGGATGACGGAAGTACCATTGAGATTCGTCCCAATGATAGTGAAAAAATGACGGCATTGGGGTTCAAATTGATGAGTGATCCCTATGTTGGGAAGTTGGTATTTTGTCGTGTTTACAGTGGGCAGCTTAAAAAGGGCGATACCGTTTACAATCCACGCACGCGCAAAACGGAGCGGGTGAGTCGCCTCATGATTATGAAAGCGAATGATCGCGAGGACATTGATGTTGCTTATTCGGGGGATATTTGTGCAATTATTGGTGTAAGAGGGATAGCGACGGGCGACACATTATGCGATCGTAATTTTGATGGAATTTTAGAACCGCCCACATTTCCCGAGCCGGTTATTAGTATGTCCATTGAGCCGAAATCGAAAGCGGATCAAGAAAAATTGTCGTTTGGCCTACAAAGTTTAGCGGAGGAGGATCCAACTTTCAGGGTAACGACGAATCCGGATACGGGGCAGACACTCATTGCGGGGATGGGCGAGTTACATTTGGATATCATTCGTGACCGTTTATTCCGCGAGTTTAGTGTTGATGCATCGGCGGGACGTCCGCAGATTGCTTACCGCGAGACGATTACAAGCGAGGCGATGGGCGAAGGAAAATTTATTCGCCAATCCGGTGGCCGTGGGCAGTATGGCCATGCGGTGATTAAACTTGAGCCGGTCAAACGGGGCGAGGGAGCTTCCGTGGAGAACGAGATTGTGGGAGGCGTAATTCCAAAGGAGTACATTAAGCCGACACAGGAAGGTATTTTAGAAGGGGCGAATAACGGTGTTGTGGCGGGATATCCGGTGGTTGATTTTTGTGCGCGGATTGTGGATGGCAGTTTTCACGAGGTAGACTCTTCGGAGATAGCGTTTAGAATGGCGGGTATTTTTGCCTTTAAGGATGCGATGAAGAAGGCGAAACCAATACTGCTGGAGCCGATCATGAAGGTTGAGGTTTCGACACCGGAGGAGTATCAGGGTGATGTGATTGGTGATTTGAATCGTCGCCGCGGACAGATTCAGAGCATGGAGAACAAGGGATCGGTGGCGAATATCATGGCCTTTGTACCACTGGAGATGATGTTTGGTTATGCGACGGATGTGCGTTCGCTGACAAAGGGTCGGGCGAGTTATTCGATGGAACCTTCTCATTTTGAGCAAGTTCCGGCAAATTTGTTACAGCAGATTGTAGAAACGTCGAGTCGTGCGGTGGCGCGTGCGTAAAATTTAAAGGGTATTGCTATGGCGCAGAGAATTAGGATAAAGTTAAAGAGTTTTGACCATCGTTTAGTCGATCAATCGGCGGTAGAGATTGTAGATACGGCGAAACGTTCCGGGGCACGCGTTGTGGGGCCGGTACCGTTACCGACGCGGAAGGAGCGTTTTACAGTAAATCGTTCGCCACACGTCGATAAAAAGTCGATGGATCAGTTTGAGTTACGGGAGCACGATCGTCTGATTGATATTTATGGGCCGACGGCGGATACTATTGATGCATTGCGTCGATTGAATCTACCGGCTGGGGTTGAGATCTTGATTAATGTTTAATTTTAAAATGTTCTTGACAGAGCGAAATTCTTGAAGAGAAAAGAGTGAGCTAATGCAGGTTTTGTTTTGTTGGATCTGCCGCTTAGGGTTATGAAAGACAGTCGAATAGTATTAGGAAAGAAGGTTGGAATGACGCAGGTTTTCGATGAGGATCGGTGTCTCATTCCGGTTACGGTCGTGGAGGCCGTTCCCTGTGTAGTTGCGCAATTGAAGGCGGCGGATGGAGTGGACGGGTATAGTGCCGTTCAATTGGCCTATGGGCAGCGGAAGGCTAAAAATGTTTCCAATCCCTTGTTGGGTCATATTAAAAAGGCGAATTTGGAATCCTGTACGGGGTTGAAAGAATTTCGCACGGAGGATATAGGCGCCTATAGAGTGGGGGATTCCATTGATTTTTCGATATTTCAGATTGGGGAGTTAATCGATGTCATTGGCCGGACGAGGGGAAAAGGATTTCAGGGCGTGATGAAGCGCTATGGATTTGGGGGAGGTCCTGCTTCCCATGGATCGATGTTTCATCGGCGTGGAGGGTCCTACGGTTGTCGTCAGTGGCCGGGGCATGTTTACAAAGGGCGTAAAATGCCGGGGCATGACGGTTGTCGCATGCGGACCGTACAGAATTTGAAAGTAATCGATTTGATTGCGGACAAAGGGTTACTCCTATTACAAGGGAGTTTTCCTGGAGCGAAAGGTGGTTTAGTGGTGTTGCGCAAGGCCAAAAAAGTCAAATAGGAGAAGGAGAAGATGAAATTAAAGGTTTACGATCAAGTGGGTACTTTTTTGGAAGATCGCGAGTATAATATTCCCGTTTTCGAGGAGGATCGCGGTATTGCCGCTGTGAAATTTACCATCGAGGCATTGCGGGCGAATATGCGTCAGGGAAATGCTTCGACGAAGACGCGTTCCGCCGTGAGTGGTGGTGGTAAGAAACCTTTTCGGCAGAAGGGAACGGGACATGCGCGTCAGGGGTCCAATCGGAGTCCGCTCATGCCGGGAGGTGGCGTTGTATTTGGGCCCCATCCCCGCGATTACAGTAAAAAGGTAAATAAAAAAGTAAAAAAATTGGCTTTAGCGCGATCGCTCTATGATTGTTCCGAGGAGTTGTTGCTATCGATCATCGATAGTTTTGCGGCGAATTTTCAAAAAACAAAGGAAATTTCGGCATTTGTGGAGAAAATATCCCCGACGGGGAATGTTTTAATGATCGACGTTCGTTTTGAGGATTCCCTAATTTTAGCGGCGAGGAATGTGAAAAGAATTTTTACGATTGATGCGGCTTCGGTCAACGCATTGGATTTTAAAAGCTACGATCGTTTTCTCGTCAGCGAGGCGGGGTTTGAGCAGTTATTAAATCGAGTAAGGTGAGGTTGTCATGGAGAATGCTATTTTAAAAGGAATTTGTTACACGGAGAAGTTTACGGCGCTGGGTTCGACCCATAATCAGTACGTATTTGACGTGGATCTTGCGAGTACGAAGGGGAGTATTGCGGAGGCTGTGCAATCCGGGTTCAAGGTGAAAGTGAAGGCGGTGAATATCATTCGTCGCAGTGGGAAAATAAGAAGAAATCGCATGAAGCGCGGGGCCTATGGTGTGACGCCGAGGCGCAAAATTGCTATTGTTACGCTACAGGCGGGCGATAAAATAGAAATGATTTAAAATAGGGTAAAAAATGGTCATTGTTCAGCATAATCCAAAAACATCGACACAACGGTTTTTAGCACTCAATAGGCGAGAATTGTGGAAAGGGGGGGCCGAAAATTCCTTGATTGTGAGTCAACATCGTTGCAAGGGGCGTAACTGCTATGGGCGCATTACTTCACGGCGACGGGGAGGCGGCCATAAACGTCTCATTCGCGTCGTCGATTTTTTTCGCAATAAGTTTGATGTTCCGGCGAAGGTGGAGCGCATTGAGTATGATCCCAATCGTTCGGCGGACATCGCCCTATTATATTATGCCGATGGGGAAAAACGCTACATTGTGGCGCCACGTGGATTGAATGTGGGCGACCAGGTGGTGAGTTTAAATGCGACGCCGAGGGATTTTTCAGTTGGGATGTCTTTGCCGTTGGCGTTGATACCGGCCGGTGTTTTTGTCCATTGCATAGAGATCGAACCGGGACATGGGGCTGCGATTGCGCGCGGTGCGGGAATGGGTGCGCAAATTGTAGCATTCGACGGCGGTTATGCGACCATAAAGATGCCGAGTGGCGAAGTGCGTTTACTGAATTCAAAGTGCCGTGCGACCATAGGGCAGGTTGGAAATAGTGATCATGGCAAGCAGTCTTTGGGGAAAGCGGGGCGCAATCGTTGGCTAGGGCGTCGTCCGCGCGTGCGCGGTGTGGTTATGAATCCGGTGGACCACCCAATGGGTGGTGGTGAGGGACGGACTTCAGGGGGCGGCCACCCGGTTTCGCCGTGGGGGCAACTCGCGAAGGGGTACCCGACACGCAAGCGTTCCAAAAAATCGAATCGTATGATTTTAGTGAGAAGAAATGGTAGAAAGGTAAAGAAAGGTTGATGTATGGCGCGTTCCGCTAAAAAAGGTTTTTTTGTGGATCCACATTTGATGGATAAGGTTGATGCGGCACAGGCTACGGATAATCGCAAGCCGATTCGGACGTGGTCGCGCCGTTCGACGATTACGCCGGATTTTGTTGGGCTCAATTTTCAGGTTCATAATGGAAAATCATTTGTTGACGTTTACATAACAGAAAATATGGTCGGGCATAAGTTGGGAGAATTTTCTCCAACTCGTACATTTAAAAGTCATAATCCTCATACGCAGAA
>JAIRLD010000019.1 GCA_031259665.1 Puniceicoccales bacterium
AATAACCTTGGACTTCCCTCAAAAAACTTATAATTGATCATGTTTTTGCCTCCTGATGCTCTACTCTGCGCAATTTTTATCAGAGTTTGAAGCAATTTGCTTCTTTTGCGACGGGTCTAATGTAGAGAAGAATCCTTCGAATAAAAAGCATCGTTGAATCCGGTAGGATTTTTTATTTACAATTTTTTGTTTAATATAAATCTCTTTGTCTTCGATCAATTCCGAGTAATTGCCAGGCTTTGGAGGTTAGTACGCGGCCTTGGGGAGTGCGCTGAAGGTAGCCCTCCTGGATTAGAAAGGGTTCGTGGACCTCTTCCAAGGTCTGCCGCTCCTCACCAATTGCGATGGCTATGGTATTCGCACCAACGGGTCCACCGTTGTAGTTTTGTCCAATCACTTCCAGGATTCGCTTATCCATTTCATCCAATCCATGTTCGTCAATGTCCAGCAACGATAGAGCTTTCTGGGCATGGACTAACGTAATTTCCTGGGAATTTTGCTGGCTGTAGTCCCGCACAAAAAATAATAAATTATTGGCAATACGTGGCGTTCCTCGGGAGCGGCACGCAATTTCAAAGGCCGCCTCCTTCTGTATGACGAGATTTAAAAGCTTCGCACTCCGTTCCACAATTTTTGATAGGTCTTCCGCTTCGTAGTAGTCCAAACGCGCCTGTAACGTGAAACGGCTGCGTAGGGGAGAAGTTAACAGGCCCGTACGCGTCGTCGCACCCACCAGTGTAAATTTTGGAATATCTAAACGGATACTCCGCGCATTCGGCCCCTGATCAATCATCACATCGATGCGATAGTCCTCCATCGCAGAATAGAGATACTCCTCCACTGTCTTCGATAGGCGATGAATTTCATCGATGAATAAAACATCACCGTACTCCAAGCCAGTTAGCATACCCGCAAGATCACCCGCCTTCTCGATCACCGGTCCCGATGTAATGCGAATGTTAGCACGCATCTCAGCCGCTAAAATCATGGCTAGCGTCGTCTTCCCTAACCCAGGTGGACCACTCAGTAAAATGTGATTCAAGGGCTCCTGCCGCTGGGTAGCCGCCGATGTCATAATGCGTAACTTTTCGAGTACTCGATTCTGGCCTGTAAAATCACTAAATACCGTAGGCCTTAGCCTGGAAACGATCGGATTTTCCGGCTTAAATTTAAAGGAATCACTCATGACAAATAGCGCTCCGCCCTAATGGCTGCCGCCGCTCCCATTCCCGCCGCCGTAATCGCCTGCCGATAATGCCGATCGCAACAGTCTCCCGCTACAAATATTCCAGGGATCTTCGTATTCACGCCATCCGTAAGGATGTATCCCTCCGAATCACATTCAATTTGATTCTCAAAAATTTTCGTACTCGGAATATGCCCAATCGCTAAAAATACGCCATCGCAGGATAAATTTCGCTCCTCATCACCCGTTTTTATACGAAGGTGCGTCACTTTTTTTTCTCCACAAATTTTAAGGGGAACGGTGTTCCAAAGCATCTCGACCTTTGGGTTCGATAAAACACGATCCGCCATGATTTTCGAAGCGCGTAACTGATCCCGCCGGTGAATGAGGTAAACCTTTGCGCAAAAACGTGTCAAAAAATTGACCTCCTCACAGGCAGAATCCCCTCCTCCGATTACCACAACCGTTTTGTTCTTATAAAATGTACCGTCACAGGTTGCACAAGTACTCACACCCTTTCCGCCAAAAAGCTCCTCCTCACCGGGAATATTAAGCATGCGCGGTGATGCTCCTGTCGCTATAATAATTGCCTTCGACTCAATCCGATCGCCTTCACAGATCACAATCTTTTTCGCCAAATCAATCCGCCCAACTACACCGGATCGGAAACGAGCACCCATTTTTTCCGCCTGTATACGCATGTTACTCACCAAGTCAAAGCCATTGATGCCCTCAGGGAATCCAGGAAAATTTTCAATGTTGGTCGTCCGAATTAATTGACCTCCCGGCTGATCTCCTTCGATTACTAAAGGGCTCAGATCAGCCCGGGCCGCATAAATCGCCGCCGTTAGCCCCGCACAACCACTGCCGATGATCACTAAATTCTCAAAACCCATGGCTCCATTAACTCAAAAGAAAGATCGTCCTGGGCTCAAGAAAATTAAAATTTTTAGACGCTATATCGCATCTGGCACGGCGCTGTGTTCGGTTCACTTGGCGCAGTCACATCTGGTGCGGCGCTGCATTTGGTGCACCCGTGGGAGGCAGAGCCTCCCCGACCTTTTTCCGAAAGGTCGCCGCGGTTTCCGCGGACGGGTGCACCAATACACCGGATGCATCGATACGTCAACACACCACATGCATCACACCGCATGCATTGTATACCCAAAATTTACCCAATGCACCTACACCAATGTACACCCCCAAACCATTGTACTAAAAAAACCGTTTTGCGAACTGTCTCGCCCTACTCCGCGCCATCTGGTCCACCGCCAAGATTTCCTCTAAGGTCTCATAATCCTTATCCTCCATTTTCGACAGCGTACCCCGAATAATTTCAGGAATTGCCTGTAATGTAATTTTTTCATTCAAAAACAACTCCACCGCAATTTCATTCGCCGCGTTATAGGCAATGCGCTGGCTTTGTTTGCCCTGAGCCACCTCCATGGCCAATTTTAAGCAAGAAAATTGCTCAAAATCGGGACGGAAGAATTGAAGCTCACCCAACTGAAAAAGATCTAAAGATGGCTCCCGAACAGCGACACGTTCCGGATAAAATAAACAGTAACGGGCAGCATATTTCATCGAAACGGGCGATAGTTGCGCAAGGAAACTGCCGTCGCAAAATTCGACCAGAGAATGCACCGTACAGGCGGGATGAATGGCCACTTCGATCTGCGTCGGCCTCACGCCGAATAAATGTATCGCCTCAATGATTTCTAAACCCTTATTGGCCATCGTCGACGAATCCACCGTAATTTTTTTCCCCATGGACCATTTCGGATGCCGCAGTACTTCGGTAACGGTCGCATGCTCAATTGCTTGACGATCCTGATTCCAAAATTTTCCACCCGAAGCCGTTAGCCAAAGCCGCTTAATAAAACGATTATCGCCCCGGGTACACTGGAAAATCGCGTTGTGTTCGCTATCGAGAGGCAAAATTACTGCCCCTTTACTTTGGGCCAAACCCATTACCATTTCGCCAGCAACAACCAATACCTCCTTACTCGCCAAAATGACCGTTTTCCCACGATCGATTGCCCGCAGTACCGGTCGCAACCCATCGATTCCAGCAATCGCAACCACTAGAATATCGAACTCAAGCGATTCTACCATGGCGCTTAAGCCATCAATCCCACGGAATATTTTTCCACAAAAATTTCTCGGTACAGAAATTTTAGGATCCGTTACCGCTACCGCCTGCACAGAAAAATTTTTAATGATCATTTCAGCCCGTTCGATATTCGAATGGCACGAAATACCCACGATCTCAAATTGTTCTCGAAAATAGGCAATTTCCTCCAAAACCGTCGTTCCAACGGATCCGGTTGTTCCTAAAATGATAATACGTTTTTTCCTATTCATAGTTTATTTTTTTAAAACTTCGACTACCATTAGCACGTATATTTTTCTATTCAATCTTTTTTTCAAAAAAATCCAATCCCTAGTGCGGAGGAGCTATTTCCCCAGTATTTTTCTGCTAAAAAAGACTAAATTAAAATTTCCTAATAAAAACGAGTAAATTGTGCTTGACAAAGGTTTTCGAGATACAATAGATCTTCAATCATTATGGCAGCGAGAGTAAAACCATTGATTTTGGTGGTCGAGGATGATAGCGAATTATCCGAGTTGATTGAGAAGCAACTGCAGGTATCCGGAATGGATGCGCAAAAGTTCTATAATGCGGACGACGCATTAAGATTTTTGCAGCGTTCCTTTTCGAACCTGATGTTGCTCGATCTAAATCTTCCCGGACGAGACGGTCTATCATTGCTCGAGGATTTGAAAAAGAGGAGTATTTCGATTCCAACGATCTTCATTTCAGGTGAGAATCGGGAAGAGATTAAAGTGGCAAGTTTAGAAGCAGGTGGCGATGATTTCATGACGAAACCTTTCGGATTGAATGAACTTTTGTCGAGGATATCCGCCGTATTGCGTCGGACAAGTCGATCAGGCGATGCTCAGTTAACGGCAAATACCTCCCTAACCGACGGAACCTTTGAATTTTTAGGTACGGAAGTCGATCCGAGTCGCCTAGAAGTTCGATTCAAAGACGGTTCCTTCGAAAAGATTGGACGCAAGGAATTCGGGATTTTGTCCTACCTTGCCAAAAATCCGCACCTCATCCTCAGTCGAAAAAGCATTATTCACAATGTTTGGGGAGAACATGCAAATGTCAAAAGCCGTTCCTTGGACCAATATATCGTTAAACTCAGGAAGATGTTTAGCGCACACGGTATCGAAACCGACGATGTCATTCGCACTTCCCATGGTATTGGTTACACCTATGTTCCAAGGGTACAGTCACAGGGGTAATTTTTTATCTTTGCATTACGAAACGCCATCCTCCTTCTCCAAGGAGTTTTTAGCTTTTCGGTAATTTCTTGAAAAAGGCCCGATCCCGTAGGGATCAAGCAACAAAGTTGCTTACCCGGCACTTTGTGCCAGGTGGGCCTTTTTAAGCCTGCCGACGGCTCCCCAGACAAAATTCAAGCCATACTACAAAGAGCTCGCCAGTTTATGGGCCGCAATGATACCGTAATTCATGGCTCCAAGCCAGCCGGACATAATAATCCCAACGGAACCGGCATGGTAAAGTCCTTGAATTTCATCGGAAAGGCCCATTGAAATTTCAAGTCCCTCGAATTTCGTTCCGAAAGAGGTTCCATGGGGATGTCCCGTGTACCGAAAAAAAGTCTTAGGCGTAGCCGCTTCGACGTGGTCAATTTTTTGGCGAACGTCAGGGATAAATTGCTCTAAACACCGAACGCTTTCTTCAATGATGCGATTTTTTTCACGCCGATAACTTTCGTCGTCCAAACGATCCCAATCGTTCCAATTGGCATTCATCGACGCAACAACCGCGTACATCGGTTGCTTATCGGGCCGAGTTTTAGGGTAATAGAGCGAGAAGGTACGGCTTTTTGTATGGAAATCCTTTAATTCTTGACTATCGAAGCGTTCATTTTCAGAAGTAAAAATTAAATCGCCGATATCGTCGATGGTTTCTCCGGGTTTAATACCTATGTAGACCTGACAAGAGCTATTATTGATTCGCGTTCCATTAACTTTTACCAGAAACTTCGACGAAAAATGCTCTTTACCGACAAGATTCTCGACCGTATTCAAAACATGTGCATTGGACAAAACAGCATGACATTGCACATCGACCCCATTGATACGTACACCAACGACTTGAGCACTATCCAACAAAATCTTCTCAACTTTACTGCGTTTAAAAATATCCACACCATTACGCATCAATTCTTCAGTCATTTTTTCCATAAGCAGATCCGTTCCACCTTCAAAGGTGTAAACGCCTTTACCCATGAAATTGGAAAACACGATGCCATAGGTAATCGCCTCATCGTCCAATGTCGATCCATTGGCATAGGCAATGGGCTCCATTAATAGGCGATGCACATCACTTCGACCGGGAAAAAATTCTTCAAAAATATCGCGTGTACACCGACGATCGTCATCGTAAAAATTCATTTGGCGTAATTTATTAAAAAAACTTTCAACTCTCTCTGATTCAATATTAAATTTTTCAATCAGTATCTTCGTAAAATCCTCCCGAGTAAAAGTCGTTTCGATATCGAATTGAGGATTCACAAAACGAACGCGTTTCAATTGGACGATACGATTTGCAATTTCCGGGGACCAATATTTCCGACAGGACTTGACCATACCGACCGGAAATCCGTGGAGCGAGACATCAAAAATGTGGCTTTTTCGAGAAAAATAAGCGGCGAGGCCACCAAGAACATAGTGTTGTTCAAATAGCGCAACCCGATAACCCAATTTTGCCAGATAATTGGCCGCCGTCAAACCGGCTAAACCGCTTCCGATAACGGCAACATCATAGGTCATCCCCCGATCCAGATTTTTAGTCATAGCAATAGGTTTAAAAGAGAAGCACCATTCTTCAAGCAAATGTTACGAAAGGTACGTAACCTTTAGATGAAACTTGTCATAGGGCTCCGCCCTATGCTCTCACGAGGAACATTTTTCCTCGACTTGTTCTACAGACCCGCGGCGTAGCCGCGGGCCTGTAGAATTTTTAAAATTTCCCACAGTTAAAGAATAAACTTGTTCTTTAAAATTTTTATTCGCCATAAAATATAAAACTCTAACCCGAAAAGCTAATTCGAAATAAAAATATTATTTAAAAAATATCTAGACATTTATATAAATTTCTTAAAATGGTCCTCACTATGAAAAAGTATACATATTTTACAGTATCGTTTTTATCATTTGGCATGCCTTTCTCGGCTTTCTCCACTGA
>JAIRLD010000001.1 GCA_031259665.1 Puniceicoccales bacterium
AAAAAGTCTTTAGAAATCGAAACTAAGGCTACACTTTACTTAACAAAACAGCACAGACATAGCCACCCCGTCAAGACGCTCATACCCACCACAGCCGCAGCCGCCGAAGTATCGATAATAACTTGATTTACGAGTTCTACTTTCTGACCAAAAGTACGTGTCATCAGTTTTTTAAAAGCATCTTGGGAACTTCGACGCGATAGACAGCTTTCATATCCACCTCACCGGGTATCGAACGATACAACTCTTCAGTTTGGCAATCTACCATAAGGAAAGGACCGCCATTGATCCCGCCCTCTTCCATTAAAATCATAAAAGGATCTCCTTTTCTTGCTCTATTGAATAGACGAGATTTTGTACGGTTAGCACGTTCAAGAATTTCGTCTCCAATCTCGCTATTGCCATATGTTGCCTCCATAGAACTGCAGACCTCTTGGCTAGCAATTCTCTTGAATAAACACCTGGGCAATGCGATACATTTGGCTGCACGCAAAAAATTAGCTAATTCAATTTCCGGGAAAAAGATGGGATCTCCTTTACCGTTTACAAAAATAAACCGATCACTTTTGAAAACTAACCAATCTCTTCCAGCATCGCAGAGGAGATAAATTTGCTCTTCCTCTGGCACTGGCATCTGCTGAACAGGATGTATAGCAATGGAAGAAGGATTTACCTCCACATCATTCCGAAGATCATCACTGCTACTCCCCTGCACAACACCACTTAACCCGAGGATAAGTGGTAACACTACTTTTAACTGATTTATATTTTTCATAATTATCCTTTCATTATATTTACATAACGCAGCTTAACTTTTCAATGTCAAGTAAGATTTTAGTATTTTTTTATCTTTTTATATTTCGTATCCGAAACATTTCTCCCGCTGGTGGAAAAATTATTAAAAAAAAACTTTGCCAAGTAAGGAATAAGACTATTATAGACTCATGTTGATTTTTAACGTTTAATCTTGTATTAACTTTTAACACTTTATAATAATGAGAGGTCAAAGGTAGATTATGGCTGATATAATTCAAGGAAATGGTCAGGAGTTTGGAAAGTTGCGACGCATCTTTTTCCCTCTCTATGTGTACGAACTCAAAAAGGCAATCCCCATGGGATTCATGTTTTTTTGTATTCTTTTCAACTATACCTGTCTGAGGAATATTAAGGATTCGCTCATCGTTACAGGTCCGGGATCTGATGCGGAAGTGATTCCTTTTTTGAAGGGATACTGCGTCGCACCTGCGGCAATTATTTTCATGCTGCTCTATGCAAAAGCTAGCAATATCTTCACCAATGAACATCTGTTTTACGCAACGCTAACGCCATTTATCCTCTTTTTTGGGTGCTTTGCGTTTTTTATCTATCCCAATCTTAACTCGCTACACTTCTCATCACAAACCATAGCTAACTGGCGAGAAGCTGCTCCGAGTTTTCTCCATTGGCCCATCGCTATTGTCGGTAATTGGTCCTACTCCCTGTTCTATATCCTGGCAGAAATCTGGGGATCGGCGCTATTATCACTGTCTTTTTGGCAATTCGCAAACCAAATTACTAAAACTTCCGAAGCAAAGCGAATGTATGCATTTTTCGCACTGATGGCCCAAATATCCGTCCTCCTGGAAGGTAAAGTCGGTGAATGGTGTTCCGATATCCGTACGAAAGTCCCAGATGGTATCGATGCCTGGGAAATTTCTCTGAAATATATGATGGGAATCGTCGTCGTCCTAGGTATCGCAACTATGATCATTTACCGCTGGATTTATCGATGCGTCCTCACCGATGAACGCTTCTACGATAAACCGGAGCTGCCCGGAAATACGGGAAAAAGTAAGAAAAAAATGCCTCTATTGCAGAGTTTCAAAGTCATTTTTACGTCGCCCTATCTGGGACTCATCGTGGCCCTGGTCGTGTGCTATGGCATTAGCGTGAATTTAGTGGAGGGCCTCTGGAAAAAACAACTGGGTATGCAATATTCTAACCCCAATGACTACAGCACATTCATGAATCAATTTACTTTCTACGGTGGTATCGCTTCCATGGTGATGCTCATCGTCGGCGGTAATGTTTTGCGCGTTTGTCGCTGGTTTACGGCTGCTATCGCAACACCACTTATGCTCCTTCTCCTCGGATCCTCATTTTTCATTTTCGTTCTATTTCGAGGGAATTTGGCAGCGCTTCTCCAATCGCTTTCGACGACTCCCCTGTTTTGCGCAGTCATTTTTGGTGCGCTGGTGGTCGCCATCTCGAAGGCCGTTAAATACGCTCTGTTCGATTTGACCAAGGAAATGGCCTACATTCCCCTCGACGAAGAGATGAAAGTCAAGGGTAAAGCCGTCGTGGAAGTGGTCGGTGGACGTTTTGGTAAGGCCGGCGGAGCCTGGATTCAATCCCTACTTTTACTCATTCCCGGAGCGAATTACTTCACCATTGCGCCCTACACATTCACCATTTTTATCGGCATCTGCATACTTTGGATATTTTCCGTTAAGGCCCTCAGTCGCCGTGTGGAAGCCATTACGGAAAAACCTTCAAGTTAAATTTCATTTCATATCTCTCCTTAAGAAAACCTCTCGAAACGGAAGGTTTTTTCGTTCACAAAGGGGAATCCTTCCCCCTTGAACCCCCTGCCAGGGAATACTATTCCCTGGACCCTGGGGGGCGGATTGATCCAGTGGCGTTGCCACTGGATCAATCCGCAGAATTAAAAAAAGAAAAAAACTGGCCGCAAAGAAAAATCAAAGGGTCTATTTTTGACCTTGGGGCCGCGCCAGGCGAATACTGCGCCGGGCTCGGCCGCCAAAGGCGGTCAAGGAGGCTACGCCTCCTTGCGGGGTGTGGGGCGGAGCCCCACAGCAACCTCCTTGCGGGCGGTCCAGATAGTGGGCAGAAAAAATCTTCCATTATTCTAAAAAAATTCAAAAAATAAGCTTTACTTGATATGGCACATTTGTAGTCCTATTGTCCATGTTAACTTTAGTATCATGGGAAATTTAAAGAAAAAACGTCGGTTAAAGATGAACAAGCACAAGCGCTCTAAGCGTTCGAAGGCGAATCGCCACAAAAAACGTTTATGGGGTGCGTAGGAGGTATTTTGGAGTTTTGATATTTTTCCCCTGCAATTTTATTATGGGAAATGTTGTTTAAATGAAGATTAGTGTTACAGTTCCAGCGCGATTGCAATCTTCCCGTTTCCCGCAGAAGATTCTACAAAATTTAGGCGGGACTCCCGTTCTGCACCGTGTACTGGAACGGGTAACGAAACTTCAAAACGTCAATGAAATCATTGCACTCGTCGATGATGAACATGTCTTGCAACTCGTCTCCGAATGGGGGTTTCATGGAATGCTAACCTCTGAAGAGTGTGCTTCTGGAACCGAACGCATAGCATCGGTAATGGATCAGTTGCAGGGCGATTTTATTATCAACATCCAAGGAGATGAACCCTTCGTTCCATTGGATCCGTTGGAGAAAATGATCCTCGCAGCTCAAAATTCTTCTTCGGATGTATGGACAGCAGTCTATCCCATAACATCAGCGGAAACGCTCTTCAGCCCCAACCGCGTAAAGGTAGTCATCGATCAAGGTGGTCGCGCAATCTATTTTTCACGAAGTCCCATCCCGTTCCTAAGAGATACCGCTGAACGCGAACAATGGCCCATGCTTCACCAATTTTGGGGCCACATAGGCGTCTACGGCTACCATAAAAAAATTTTAACGCAGTACCCCTCTCTCAAAAAAGGTATCCTCGAACAAGCCGAACAACTTGAACAATTGCGCCTACTCGAAAACGGAATCTCAATTCAATGTATTCAAACTCAGGAATCTACTATCGGTATCGATACGCAGGAGGATCTGATTGCAGCGGAAACATTCCTAAAAACATACACGAAATTCTAGGAGAGATGGCAGAGTGGTTGATTGCACCGGTCTTGAAAACCGGCATGCCAGTAATGGTATCGAGGGTTCGAACCCCTCTCTCTCCGCCAGAAAAATGGAATAAAATTTATTTTGCACACAAAATTTTAACATGCCGCCCACTCCCACCCTCTACCCCTATTCCAGCGGCCCCATCAAATCCTGTCAATCTTTTTATTGAGAAAAATTTTAACATGGACAAAGGCACAATATATTTTTTCCTATAAATTGGGACTGAAATACGGAGAGGTGGCAGAGCGGTTGATTGTACCTGACTCGAAATCAGGCGTACCGGTAACGGTACCGAGGGTTCAAATCCCTCCCTCTCCGCCAGAAATTTTATTGTGGAGCTCCGCCCCACACCTCGCAAGGAGTCTGCCCAGAAGGCTCCGCCCTCTGGACTCCGCAAGGAGTTGCAGATTCCTTGATCTCCTTTTGCGGCGAAGTCATGCGCCGAATGCGCATGACTTCGCCGCAAGGTCAAGTTTTTTTCTTTTAGTTGGGCGCAACTTCTGTGCAATTTTGCACAGGAGTTGCGCCCAACTTGATTTCTTTTTTCTTTAAGTTGGTAGCCCCCGCGGCACAGCCGCGGGGGCTAAAAAAATCAGCCCTCGTCGCTTCGCGACGAGGGCTGATTTTTAATGCTGCGGTTTGATCCAGTGGCGACGCCACTGGATCAAACCGCAAACCCAGGTCCAGGGGATGGATCCCCTGGCAGGGATTCCTAAGGGCGCGCAGCCCTTAGGTATTAGCATTAAGGAGTTTTCCACCTACGAGAGCCATTATACCGTCAATATTGGAGGTACTACCCGTATCAGTTGACAATTTATTGTCAATCTTTTTATACCAGCGGACTTGGCCGTCTAGAAATCCGATAAAGCCGCCATCTGTTCCCCATACGCCGTCTTTGGACCAAGTTCCGTCGGTTTGTAGTCCGCGGGAAACGACAACGGGCGTTGTTGATTGATTAACTTCTTTTACAATATTTCCCACCAGCTGGACACTGAGACATTTTCCTCCTTCCCATGCGGAACCATCGAGAGGATATATATTTTCTCTCAATACACCCGCGGCTTTGGAGTCGCCGGGGAAAACGAACAGTTGTGCATTATTGAGTTCGCCTTCTTCCGCAAATTTTTCGGCCAATTCAACACTCGAATTCGCATCGGGAATGAAACCATTATCCTGATAATAGCGGCAATAAGTTTCCGCAATTTGTTTCATAGAGGCCTGTGCCTTTGATTTGCGAGCACTGGCAAAGACTTTCTGCGAAGCAGGGATGATAATTGACATCAGGATAGCAATAATACTTACCACAATGATCAACTCGATCAATGTGAACGCCTTTCGATTTTTCACGATTTTCATAGACCTTACTGTTTTAAATTTTAAAAACATATCAATTAAAAATAATTACGCCAATTAATTTACTACCGGGAAACTTCCATGGCCCCACTTCCACTAAGAATTTTACAACAAGATGGAAGGGCATCGCTGATTTTACTTACCGTTGCCGTCATATCGTACCTTAATTTTTATATTATTAAACCACTTTACTTTTCCGTCCAAAAACGTGATAATCTGTAACCTCGTCATCCACATAAATTTAACTAATTTTTGATTATTCTCATTGTATTATAGCACTTCTACTACTCCAGCTCCACCGATAATTCTTGCATCCGAAGGAATGGTATCCCTAAGATTGCTCGTTGTGTTCGTTATGTCCGCTCTCATCAATTTGTTCTCCACATTATCAAACCACTTTACTTTTCCGTCTAAGAATGCGATAAATCCACCTTTTTTCCTAAAGACACCTCTGGTATCCGACCATCTTCCATTAGTTTCCAACCCACGGGTATAGGCGATAGGCGTCGTATTCGGCTGACACGAGTCCGGTAAATCAACAATAATATTTACACTAAAGCCATCGGCATGGGAATCACTCGTCCAACAATCCGTTTCTGTCACTCCATCTCCGTGAACAATTGTGTTTCGCTTTGCTTTATTAACTGATTGGGCCAATGCATCCGATGCAAAAACATAGGAATTGGGATCGTTTAAAAGTCCCTCTCGGGCCAGCGTTAATGCAAATTCTTTTATGGTGTTGATAGGACTAATTCCGTCTGATTGCACAAAACTACCTTTATCTTCCCGGTACATGAGATAGGCATCGGCAATTTTTTTGAGACAATTTTGCGCTGCGCTTCTTCGGGAGCGTTCTATGACACCACTAATCGAAGGCAAAATAAAACCCATCAGAACCCCGATAATCGAGATGACCACGATCAATTCAATTAGGGTAAATCCTCTTTCTTTTTTCATTTTCATTTTTCTCTATCTTAATGATTCCACGATTAAAACTAACACCAAACTAAGACTACAAGCTTTTCCTTTGCATTACAAAGTGAGTAAGAGGATTAGTTTGTGTCTCCCGTTCCGGGCTTAGCCATAGTACCATCGGCATTCAGAACAATCGCCGTGTTTGGAAGCGATTTCAAAATATCATTCGTAGCACCACTGCCTCCCCATTTCATCAATTTACCATCCTCTTCCGTCCCAAGGTCGTCGAACCACTCCACATGTCCATCGAGAAATGCAATGTGTCCCCCCTTGTCGCCATAAACACCGGTTGCGGGCCATTTGGCAACCGTGGAGCTGCTTCCACTTTTATCATTCGCCTTATCGGGAATCCCTCGCGTGAATGCAATGGGTGTCGTCGACAATGGAGCCCCCACGGGGATATCTCCAATGAGATAAACACTAAATTCCGCAGGATCACTATCCCCCCAGGCTTTGTTATCCTTCGAATCTGGATCTACAATTACTTTCTTCATGACCTTGGTCGCACCACTGTCACCGGAAAAAGTATACATGTTCGGATCATTCAAATATCCCGTCCTAGCCAACACTAAAGCCCAATCAAGACCAGTCTTCACTTCACCGATATTGCGCCCATTGACGTCATCATTGCAATACTGATTATAAGCCGTTGCAATCTGCTTGAGACTATTCGCACCCTTTGTTCGGCGCGCACTCTCCATCACCTTGTTTACCGCCGGTATTAGTAGTGACATCAAAATACCAATAACCGCAATCGCAATGAGCAATTCAATTAACGTAAAACCTTTTCTTCCTTTTACTCCATCCATAGTCATTTTACGTCCTCTATTATTGCGCTTTTTATAAAGAGTCAATATTTAAAATAAAAAATTTTTAAGATTTCTTCGACCGTTTCAACAAAAACAGATCCAACGCCCGCGAATAGTTACCATCGGTCTGAATGGAGAGTAAATCGATCTTAGAACGCTTCAATCGCTCCTGAAACATTTCATCGTAGTGCCTTCTGTTCTGTACATAGCTATCCTGAAATCTTTTCCTACCGGTATCGATTTCCACAACCTCCCCCGTTTCTGCATCTTCAAAAACCACTAATCCCATATCCGGTATTTCACGCTCCTTGAAATCCTCAACCTTTAAACATACTAAATCGTGGCGTCGATTGGTAATTTCGAGCGCATCTGTTAAATGCTTGATGCTCTGAATTTTGGCTTGTAGAAAATCGCTCAACAGAAAAATAATTGCCCGCTTCTTGAGCATATTATTGATATATTTGACGACATCGATCAGCCGCGTCCCCTTCGATTGGGGTTCGAAAAAAAGTAGATCGCGAATAATACGCAAAATATGCTTTCGCCCCTTCGCCGGTGGAACAAATTTCTCTACCCGATCGGAAAATAATAGTAACCCCACCTTATCGTTATTCCGCGTCGCTGAAAATGCCAATAAACTGGAAAGCTCCGTCAAAACTTCCCTCTTACTTAAAGAAATACTTCCAAAATCTAATGAAGCACTCACGTCCACGACCAGCAAAACCGTTAGCTCCCGATCCTCCCGAAACTTCTTGATAAACGGACGATTCATCTTCGCTGTAATATTCCAGTCGATCGAACGGACGTCATCCCCAGCCATGTACTCCCGCACCTCCTCAAAATCAATCCCCTGCCCCTTGAAGATACTGCGATAGGACCCCATCAAATGCTCGTCGAGAAGGCGATTCGTCCGGATCTCCAGCTGCCGCACCCGCTTCAAAACGTTGCGCGTAATCTCCGATTGCATATCCATGGCACGAAATCAGGGAACGGGAACGGTATTCAAAATTTTTGAAACAATCGATTCAGACCTCATATTTTCCGCTTCCGCCTCGTAGGTGACAACGATACGGTGACGCAAAATATCCATGGCAATTGATTTGACGTCCTGAGGTGTAACGTAGCCGCGCCCCTGTAAAAATGCCCATGCCCGGGAAGCCATCGCCAATGAAATCGTCGCCCGAGGCGAAGCTCCAAATTCAATGAAATTATCCATCGAAAGACCAAAATTGCTCGGCTTACGCGTTGCAAAAACAATCTTCACAATGTAATCACAAATCTTCTCATCCATGTATATTTCATCGAGCAATTGCCGCGAAGATAAAATCGTATCGGGTTCAATAACGACCCGCACATCCACATTGGGCTGACTCTTACCCATGGCGCGAAGGATCTGCTTCTCCTGCTCCATATCGGGATACTCGATGTTGAGCTTCATTAAAAAACGATCCACCTGCGCTTCCGGCAACGGATACGTCCCCTCCTGATCGATGGGATTCTGCGTCGCAAAAACGATGAACGGCGAAGGCAAAGGATAAGTTTGATCGGCGATGGTAACCTGCTTCTCCTGCATAGCTTCGAGGAGCGCACTCTGCACCTTCGCCGGTGAACGATTAATCTCATCGGCAAGGACAATATGCGCAAAAACAGGTCCCTTCTTCACATCAAATGAAGCTTCCCTCTGGTTATAAATCTGCGTCCCAATGATGTCCGCAGGAAGGAGATCAGGAGTAAACTGAATCCGTCGAAAATCGGCCCGAATCGTCGCGGCTAACGTCTTAACGGTCAAGGTCTTAGCGAGACCCGGAACACCTTCGAGAAGGATATGACCATTGGCCAAAAGCCCGACGATCATGCGATCAATCATATACCGCTGACCAACAATAACGCGGCCCATCTCATCGCGCAAAAGTGAGACCCAACTGGAAGCCTCACGAATTCTATTATTAAGTTCGGCTAAACTGTCAGACATAATCTGTATTCTCTTATAATGGTCTCCGCCAAAAGGTAAATAATAAATTTTAATGGAAACGAAAAGGAACGAAAAAAATATTTTTATTTTTATCTTGACTTGCTAGCAACAAAAATCTATGATATAGGCGTATGTTCTTTGTCAAGAAAATTCTTTCGTTTTTATCTTTTATTTGTTACACTTTATATGCATTTTCGGCTGCTCCTGTTGCTCCTGTTTTAGGACTTAATGTACGAATGGAAGCAGCCTTAAATGTGCCTATTAATGCCCTTGGTGGTGCTCCTTTGCCAATGCAAATTTATTCGATCCAGTATTAGCGGGAGGGGGAGCAGTGGGAGCGGCAGCAATAGCTGCAGCGGGAGTGAGTGCAGGTCCTTTGGGAGCTGTCCCCGCTCAAATTGCCGTTCATTCGGACACAGTAGCCGTCGATAAATTCATAAGTTATTGCCATAATTCCTCTCTAGGTGACTTTGATCCTGCTGCAGCGGCGGCGGCCTGCCGCCGCTGGTGCCCCTGGTCCTCCTCCCGCTGCTCCTGCTGTTGTCGCTGCCGCTGCCGCTCCTGCTGTTGTTACTGGTCTGCAAATGAATGCATTAATCAACAGACTTCGAGAATTTTATTCAACGGATATTAATGATTTATCTCGCGTACTACATTTGCCCGTTCCGCCTCCTGCTAGACGTAGTCCTCGTTTGACTTTGACTTCAGACTGGGATTCAGATAATTTACGGCATATTACCTTGGCAGCCATTACAGTCATATCGCGAAGTCCACCGGCAGGAGGAGGAATAGCAGTAGTACCAGCAGCACCGGCAGCAGTACCGTACGACTATCGCACGTTTTTCTTTGGAGATGTTTTTCGCTCTGGAAAAAATGGTTCGTTTTTATCCTTACCATTTAATGCGAATATTTTTTTGCCGGATCATTTTTTCCACATATTTGGACGAAATTTTCCAACTGCTCCTGCTGCTTTGCTTTTTTCAGGAAATTGGCGCACTGTGATAGCACAGACAGGTAATAGAGCTCACTCAGAAGGTGCTTTTCGTGATTTTTTAACAACTGCTCCAGCGGCCCCTTTTGATAATCGGGCAAGTTTGATAACTCACATTCCAAACACTCAAAATATTGTAGCCTTTATTGTTCACTTGAAAAATAGGAATCCCATGTGTCGAACATGCCGATCATGGGTTCCGTCTTCCATCGGAAATCATTTGTGTGAATTGCTTCTAGATGCTACTATAGTAACATGCATACCTTTGGTTTGCGATCCCCCAATGAAAGGAATGCATCTTTCTCCTACTGCTGCTGCTGCTACTGCTGCTGGTATCGCTGCTGCTGCTCTTCCTGCTCAAGGCCTTCTAGGTCAGAAAATTAATCATTTTCCTTTGAATTCAGTTATACTTCCTTCACTTCCAAATATACCGATTCCGAGCTTAGCAGGACCTCCTCCTGCTCCTAATAACCGGCAAACCGTAAAAATTGCGTTTATTATTGGATATGGCTTTAAAAATGTTGATATTCTTGAATAATTAATACTAGTACATTTCCATCATGAATAAAAAGAGTGTTTTTAGTGTTTGTTTGTTTTTTCCTTGTATTTCTTTTGGAGTACGGATTAGAAATAATGATATTGCTATAGAAAAGAAAGAGGATATGAACAGAATCTACCGTATGATTCAACCAATGATTGGGTCGGGGCGATTTAACGAAACGGCTCGTATTCTTAGCGAAGCCTATAGCGAATATGAGTCCTATCCAACAAGAAAAAGAAATTCCAATACACAGGAAGTGCCCTATTGGGCGTATTTGGATAACGCGATTAAATGTTGCAGAAAATATAAATCTCGTAGATTTCGAGAGATGGTTGTGGATTCTATAAGATTAGCCTTTCCAGGAATAGTTCAGACCGACTGATATTAATGAGAATGAGTAGAATCAATTCCGAGTAATTGCCAGGCTTTGGAGGTTAGTACGCGGCCCTGGGGAGTGCGCTGGAGGTAGTCTTTTGGGGTCAGAAAGGGTTCGTGGATCTTCTCCAGGGTTTACTGCTTTCCTGGCCTGCAAATGAATGCCTTAATCAACAGGGTCCGAGAGTTTTACTCAACACGCATCCATGATTTAACAAAAATATTAGGCGGTCCGTCAATAGGGATTGGGAATTGGTTTCCGGATCGTCGCGGCTAACGTCTTAACGGCCAAGGTCTTAGCGAGACCCAGAACACCCTCGAGAAGGATATGACCATTGGCCAAAAGCCCGACGATCATGCGATCAATCATGTACCGCTGACCAACAATAACGCGGCCCATCTCATCGCGCAAAAGTGAGACCCAACTGGAAGCCTCACGAATTCTATTATTAAGTTCGGCTAAACTGTCAGACATAATCTGTGTTCTCTTATAATGGTCTCCGCCAAAAGGTAAATAATAAATTTTAATGGAAATGAAAAGGATTTAGGAAAAAAATTATTTTGATAACAAGCTAAAGTTAATTATCGTTTGGCAAATCAAGAATCATTTCTTTACCCGATTGATCATGTTCTGCGAAATAGGCAAGCGTTGATTTTCATTCATTTTCAGGCTTCGATTTCCATTCATTTATGGCATCCTTTTGGTAGTCTTTTAGGATCTTTACCTCCAATTTTTCACTAATGTTCGCTTCCAATGTGCTTAAAAAATTTTGAATCTGCCCGTCATTTTTCTCACGAGCCTTTTATGTCTGCGATAAATTTAGCCAGCGTAGTTAACCCTTGTTTTGAAGCCAACTGAAGGCCTTCCTGAAAGTCTTTGGGCATATCTTTGGGCATGACTGAGTCCGCAACAAGCAATGAAACTATATTGGAAATTGGAGTAATTTTTTTCATTAAAATCACTTTCCTTTGTTGGTTTCCCCAACCCAAGCATTACTTTTTTTACATATTGCATACCGTGAGCAATCGTATTTCCAATCCCACCCGTACCAAAGCTTTCAAGTTTTATAAAAGTTCGATCCTGAGCAAATCTCGTCTCTTGGACAGAAAGCTTTCCGAATAACAAAGTATTTCTACCGTACGGCAATTTTTCTTCCCTTTCAGCTCCAGTAGATTGCCCTGCCGGATAGGCATCAAATCCCATTTGCGTAGTTTTACTACCCGGAAAAGGCTTTATGAGAGCTATCATTTTGACCTCCACGTGAATAGCACAAAGAGGTTCCATTTGATTGCTTTACATGTGCTAATGCATCATATATTTTCGTTCCAGAAACATACATTAGACCTATTGCAAAAGTGATTATCAAAGGACATAGGATGGATTAGCCCAATCTCCCGATTATTTATTCCCGATTCATGCGAATCCAGATCCACTCTTCAGATTAACTATCCCTGCT
>JAIRLD010000015.1 GCA_031259665.1 Puniceicoccales bacterium
GTCGCCAATGCCGGACGCTCGACGCCTTCCATGGGGCGTAATTTCAGGGTACTCCCTGCTATTAGACTGCCCGTATTGCCGCAGCTCAACAGGGCGCTGGCCCTACCGGACTGGACCAACTCAATTGCCCGCACAACGGATGCATCTTTCTTGGTACGGAAGGCTTGGAGTGGTTTTTCCTCCATCGAAATTACTTCAGAAGCATGGGTAATCTCAAGGCGCGAACAATCCCCCCCATATTGTCTTTCGAGGTTTTCCCGGATGATATCCCGATCGCCCACTAAAATTACACGATAATCCCCCCGATCACACAGGGCATCGGCAACCCCTTTAATAATTTCGCCGGGCCCCAAATCGGCTCCCATAACATCAACAGCAATAACACATGACGGAAAGCTCATTAATGGGTACGATTATTCTTTGGGTGTAATGACCTGGCGGCCACGGTAAATTCCTGTAACGGGATCAACGTGATGCATTACAAATAATGAACCATCGGCATTTTTAGAGAATTGTGGGGCAATGAAGCGATTCGCTCCCCGTCGCTTACGGCTTCTCTGTTTTGACTGTTTTCTTTTCGGCTTTGCCATTTTGAATAAAATTCTATATCCATAAAAGACAGAAGGTCTCCGCCGTCAAGTTTTAAAAAAAATTATTATAATTCCATTCCGAAATAGAACCACCTGCTTCCGTAGCTATGATTAACGTCCCCACAAAGTACGATTGAGATGCATGTATTGCAAAAACACAATTTCAGAACTCATCAAATCGTGTTCCAATCGGAAACGGAAAAAACATTCCCCATGGAAATAAAGTCCAGCTTACCGCCTCGAAAATATCACAAAATATTATTTTGCAGTCTACCCGATTAAATTGCTTTGAAATCTGAAAAAATCTTCTTAACAAGTATCTTATTTTGAATAAAAAACAATTATTCATTAGTGGCGGATGGACAATCGCTTGGATCGTTTTGGGGATTTCATCATTTGGTCTCAATGCAACACCTCTTGAACTTAACCTAGCCAGCGATCCTTTCCCCACCCCTAATCCTAGCAATAAGAAACAAAAAATTCTTGCAGCTGTTACAGGCACAAGACCGTCGAATCCGAAAAAGACTTCAACACCCCTTAAATTCGATCCAACCAGCAATCTTTTTCTAATCTTCAATCTTAGCAGTAGGGAAAAAAAATTTTTTGAAATTATTATAGGCATAAGATTGTTGAAATCAGAAAGGATTGTTATGCTTGAGAACGGTTTTCTTGGCCAAGGACAATATGGCAAAGTTTACGGAGGTTTATATGGTAAACAACCCGTAGTCCTTAAGCAAGCACAGGAAGGAAAGGAACTATTCTTGGAAAAGGAATATGAAAATTCCAAAAATTTTCTGTTAGCTGTAACTGAAGCGTATCGTATGGGTGTGATACCACCAATCCTGCAACCAAATATACGATTCCTCGTATGTAGCTTTGGGAAAACTACGGATGGCAGACTTGTTCAAAAACGCATAAATGGTCGAAATGCTTACGAGGCGCTGAAAGCTAGAGAAGCACCCTACACCGATGGTTATCCCGATGACTTCAGAAAAGCCATATTGCGCGCATCAAATCTCTTTCGTGTGCTTTCCGTTCTGCACAGATTAGGTTTTATTTTCGGTGATATAAGGCCTGGAAATATCGTCATAGAAAATAATCCTGCCAAAAATTACCTCTGTTACTTCGTCGATTTTGGCATGTTACAAAAAATCGGAACTCATCTCCCATTTTGTATTTTTGGTCAGCCCGTCGAATGCCTTCCCCAAGAATACAGAGCGGCACATCCAATAGTTCTCGCATGGCAAGAACAAGAGGAACAAGTAATTTCTGCGCTTCAAGATATTCAAAGCCAATTGCAAAGCTGCCCATGCGCATCAACGGATGAAGATAGGGAGCAACTAACCCAGAAGAAACAACAACTTGAAGCGAGACAATCAGAACTCCAACAAGAGTTGACGAATTTATACAATCATCTGCCATCCGGTTACCCTCCCGCACACCCTTCCTTTGACATTCATCAATCCGTTTTGGTCCTAAAGGCCATATTATTTGGAAAATCTGGGTCTAAAATCTTAGAAGACCCAATAAGGTTCCCATCGCACATTCTCGCACAACTCCAAATACTCTTCCATAGGATGCTAGATCACGATCCCGCCAAACGCCCTTCCGCGGAAGAAATCGCCCAAACATTACAGGACATCAGCCGCAGTAATTGGGAAGAATAAAGGGTTTGCGAAAATTTCTGGCAATCCACACCGAAGGAAAGAAAACCACTCTAAAGCCCCCCCAATTTTTTTATCTTCATTTGTATATTTTGAACCCGGATTGGTAAATTAAAGGAAATTACTTGACAAATGCTAAGGTAGCATCAAGGCTGAAGGTAGAGGGTGGGAGCGAGCGGCGTATTAAAAACCAGGACGTCCACCGACCGGGATTCTTTATAAACTTATCGACGTTGCATTTCGTTTAGCGATAAATTGCGAACTGAAGCCTAAGGATTAACGAGGAAATAGGTTTCACGTTTTTCCGGCTCTGCCAACGTTTCGCCATTTTCGTCGACCTCCATTTTTTGCTCCTCATGAATAGCTACGGTCCAATGGGCATTATCAATATCGTGAAGCCAAATCGTTTTTTCATCGGCCGCCTCCTTATGAATTTCATCGATTGAGTCATAGTGAAATGCTTCACCCTCCTCCGTAAAGAGATCATAGCCAAAATTCCTATCCGAACTCGAAACGATAATATTGTGTTTCAGTGCATGCGCAACATAGGGAAGTGCCCCCGTATCGAGCCATTCATTTCCGCCGAACATGCGTCCAATTTCCTGTCGCGATGGCCCAAATTCTGTCTTCGCAGCACATTTTGCCGCCGAATGTTTAAGGTCCATGATTTCGTCTGAACGGATGAGTTCATTATCCGGCTTCAATCCACGCAACACGGCCCAAAATCCACAATTACCATCGTGAGGAACATCGTAGAGGACGCGATCGAATTCCCGCATGAATTTAGGCATACGCATTGCCTTCGACAGTATGGCACGTGGACGTTGATCGACGGAAACTCCAGGCTTTTTAGGCACCTCAACGGTCTCTTTTTCTTCGACCGCCGCAACCGGTTCCTCGGGAGCGGTTACGGATACCACCTCATGTTGCACTGTCTTTCCGCGGTTACTCTTCTGGTGTAATTCGATAATTTGCAGTGATAGGACACACATTGCGAGTACCATTATAGATATCGCAACTAACCAAAACCAAATATTCTCTCTATCTTTTCTCATTTTTTTTGAACTATAACGTTGGATCTATTTTTTTCAAGAAAAACATTTCAAATGGATTAAAATAAAAATAACAATTTTACCTGAAACACAAAAAAAGCCGCCTTCCAGGTTACAATTTTCAAGAAATAGGCAAACCCATTTTAAGTCGATGAGTTTATTAAGATTTTTTACCTTGCAATCCAATCAATTTTCTTAGTCATTGGGACTATATGAAGCAATTGCAACTTTCATTCGCAAACCGTACGGAAAATGGGCGCCATCCGGCATCGAGATTACGTAAAACGGGGCGTATTCCGTCTGTCATTTACGGTAAATCGGGCTCCTTTCCGGTGAGTATCGACGATGTAGAATTTCGTATGTTAATGAGGGAAAAGGGCGATGCGGCGGCTACGGTTCAACTTTCCAGCGATGAAAAAACGATTCTCACAATTATTACGGAAGTTCAGCGCAATACGATCACGGATCGCTTCATGCACGTCGATTTCCAAGAGATTTCGATTGGAGAGACATTTATAACGACCGTTCCGGTCCACGTCAGAGGTGAGGCCTATGGAGTTAAAAACGAAAAGGCGATGCTCGAAGTGGTACGCCATAAGGTTGTGATACGCTGTCTACCGGAACATCTCATTGAGACCATAGAGATTGATGTTACGGATCTCCATGCGGGGCAGAGCATCCACGTCAAAGATCTACCACCATTTGAAGGTGTTGAATACATTGGCGACCCGAAGGGTATCGTCATCACCTGTATTGGTGAAGCAGAGGAAGCCAGTGCGGCAGAAAGTGGCGAGACGGCTTCTCCCGGTAAGAAGTAATACGCTTCAAAGCGAGCGATATCTTTTCTTCCGGAGACATGCTGAGCGATGCCCAAGTAGTTTGTAGTTTTCCATGATTTATAAAAAAGCATTTAATTTTGCGTGGAGGGATTTATTGGTTGACAAGTGTTGTAAATTTTTTTTAATAGCACCGGTTTAGTAAATATTATGGAAAAGTCTAAAGTTAGTTTATTAGACCTATTGCAAAAGTGATTATCAAAGGACATAGGATGGATTAGCCCAATCTCCCGATTATTTATTCCCGATTCATGCGAATCCAGATCCACTCTTCAGATTAACTATCCCTG
>JAIRLD010000035.1 GCA_031259665.1 Puniceicoccales bacterium
CGCGCAAACCCTGCGCAAATTGCGCAGGGTTTGCGCGTCACTTAATTTTTCTTTTTTTAAATTAGCGGCCCCGCGGCGAAGCCGCGGGCCGGGCCTTTGGCCCCTTGCGGATTGATCCAGTGGCGATGCCACTGGATCAATCCGCAAATCCAGGTCCAGGAGGCGGTGCCTCCTGGCGAGGATTCTAAGGGCGCGCAGCCCTTAGACCCAAAAGGGAAAATTCTCAATACACATCCCGTTGGTAACGATTTTCTTCCTTTAATTGCTGCAGAAAATTCTCCGGTATATCCATACCCCCATAGCGATGGATGATTTCAAGTAATGCGCGCTCCACATCCTTCGCCATGTGAGCCGCCTCACCGCAGACGTAGAAATAGGCGCCATTGCGTAACCAATGCCAAAGCTCCTCTCCCCGCTCGCGCATGCGATCCTGAACGTAGATCTTATAATCCTGATCGCGAGAAAATGCTAAATCCAAATACACCAGGTCGTCTGAAGCTTGCCAATGTTCAAATTCTTCCCGATAGTAAAAGTTTGACGCCCGATACTGCTCGCCGAAAAATAACCAGTTCCGACCAACAATCTCCCCCCTTGCACGTAAAACTGCCCGCTCCTGTAAAAACGCGCGGAAAGGTGCGATGCCCGTCCCCGGCCCAACCATAATAATGTCCTTCGAGCTATCCACGGGCAATTTAAACTTCGAATGGGCAATGAACGCCGGTATGGGTTGACGCATGGATAATCGATGGCATAGATAGTGGGAAGCCACCCCATGGCGCTCCTGTTTTCTGAAATTTTCATAGCGAACGACGACGATCGCCAAATCCATACGATCCGCCCGTAGTGCCGTCGCCGAAGCGATGGAGTAAAGGCGCGGCTTCATTTTTTTGAGGAGAGGCAGCAGCGCCTCCGCCGTCAACTTTACGGAGGGAAATAAATCGATCACATCGCACAAGGATGCCGTCTGCAGCGCATCCTCCGCGCGATACCGATCAAACACATCTCCGTCCTGGCCACCCAACTGCCCGCGAATGACTTCTAGAAAATGCTCGGTCAAATGCGTTACGCAGTACTGTTTCTGAAGCAGCTCCCGTAGCGCAACGCCATTGAGTACTTGTCTGCCATCAATCCCCCAATGGACTAAAATTTTTTCGACCATACCCGGATCATTTTCCGGCCAAAACGCAGCCGAATCCCCACACCGATAATTGAAATCCTCACCAGAAGTCCGTTCAAAGGTAAGCTGAAAAGCCTCCTTCGAGCTACCCGATTGCGATAATAACTGTTTTCCCACCAACTGAAGCGTCAACGTGTCCTGCATACTAGTGGTCCAAAATATTCATCGTTACCGAATGATCCTCTTCCTTCGTTGTCTTATTTCCCAATTCGTCAACCTCATTTTTAATTCCATCGTCAAAATCTTCCCCGTTCGTCGTCTTACTCTCTGATTCGTCAGCCTCACGCTCTTCCCCATCGCTAAAATTGCTATCCTCAACCAATGGAGAAACAATGTTATCGTCTGGAGCCGCTAAGGTCGTCGTTTGTGCAATACTGAGCGTCCCATCGGATAATTTTTCAACCGCCGTTTCCATTTTTTCTAACGGAATGATAGACCGTTCAACTGACTTCACTGCCACCCATTCGCCTACTTTAGCAGCATGAGGAAAAATTTTAGGATTTAACAATAACGTTCCATTGTCGTAATGGACGACGTATCCCTCGCGAATGAGCCAATCTAATCCCTCCAAAACTTCTTTTTCCGGAAGATGATTTGCTTCGATGTAGTCCCTTTGTAGGGTCGGCAATGTGATCGTTTCGCAGGATTCTAAAAAGTCAATCAGCGCTTGAATACTCGCTTCAAACACATCACTCTCCGTACGGAATTTTCGCTTGGCCGCACAAACATAAGAAATTCCTTCCTTACCTTTCCGATACATGCTGAATCCAGCTCGGCGAAAACCGTAGCGCAAATTACTCGCCGTATCGAAGGGAAAGTTCCGTTGGCGTTGGAGGAAAAATTGGATCGCATGTACGATGGCCCGGGATGGCATCGACTCGAAGGCCGTTCCTGCAATGCGAATGGTCGTCACCTCCCGAAGAATTCGATCCTTAAAGTGCTGCAAAAGATAGTTTTTCGCCCCATCTAGCGAATCGCGGGGTGTTAAATCTGTCACCGTCTCGTCGATCACTTTGGGCACATAGGTCACCCGACGACTCATTTGCTGAATCCAATTCTGAATATCGCTCTCCTCCTTCGTTGTCTCGATCTTAGCAATAAACCGCTCGAATGGTACCGAATGAATTTCCGATTCAAAATGGGCACGTAGAATTGCCCGATACCGGTGGTAATTGGGAGCGGAAAGCAACTTTTTAGTGATACCGCAACGGTGTACACAGGTAAATCGCCCCTTGGGTGCTTCGACGACCTCCTCTACTACGTCGAAAAACTCTTCGATATGATGCTGCAAAATGTAAGCCATTGCCTCGTGCTCCGAAGAAAATATCCAATCGTCCAATAGCGATAGATAGAGCGGTAAACGAACCCCTTCCCGATCTGGCCTCCGGCGCACCGCCGCCACAAAACGCTCCGGTTTCTGTAAAATTAATCGCGCTACCGCAAAAAGTTCATAGGTCTTGCAACTCTTTCGCATCTCGTCGATCAACAAATTGAACGACGCATCCTCCTGATAAAATTGTACCTCAAATGGAGGGAGTATGACTCTACTTTCGTGCCTCCGATTCTCAAAACGATGACTGCGACGCTCTCCGGACGGACGCCCTTCCCCTTCGCGAGACTCACGGACATCGAAAACCACCGGCTGAATGCGATCGGAAGTGCGATCGGAAGTGCTACGTCGCCTTACCGGACGACGCTTCAGAAATCCGCGATTGGAACGCGGTGCCGATTCACTCTGACTCCAACGCGTACCAAATGTTAACCCAGCTAAATCCTTTAGATCACCCAAAATCGTCCCATCCGGAACGGTCGAATCTCCACCGATTACGGAATTTCCCTCTCCAAACTGCTCCGCCGGTGCGAACGCGTCTTCCTCTAAAAATGTTTCATTTTCACTCATTTTAACCGAACCTTACTAAAACTTTCCACACATACTTCACCGTCCCTAATCTTTTCAATTACCCGTTCCAATGCCATTCGAACAATACTCCTCATTAAAAAGTCAGGAACAGCACTAATGATCTTATCTCCTTTAGCAACTCAATTTTTGACGATTTTTCAAACAATTCTTTCCACTAACATTTGCGTTTCGAGTCCCGGAAAGCGTTCGGAAAAAATTTGTGATTCCGGAGTAGAATTGAGGAGATGGGTAACCATACCCATTTTGGCGTCCAAATTATCGATTAGAGAAACAAAAATTGCCTCGGGCGTCGCCGGTAGAACGGCCGCACCATATTCCAATTGGCCCTGATGGCTGAGAATGATATGTTCGAGGCGTTCAAGCCAATTGGGATCGAGTTCATTTTTAATCCCAGCACGGCGAACGATCCGATAACCGAGGACGATATGCCCCTGTAAGTTACCTATTTTGGTTCGCGAAACGGCGAGGTCGCCCTCGTATTCGTCCACCTTGCCCACATCGTGCAATAGCATGCCCGCTAGGGCAAGATCACTGGGAATATCCGTGTAAAATTTCAACAGCGCAACCCCCGCACGCGTCACATGTACCGTATGTTCGAGTAATCCGGATTTATAGGCGTGGTGCATGGATTTTGCCGCAACACTCGTAAAAAACTTATCGCCAAGTTCCTCGAGAACCGCATGGACAGTATTTTTAAGTTGTGGATTCTGAATGCTTTCGACATAGGTATAGAGTTCCACCTTCAAGTCCTGAGGATCTTCCGCGGTTGTTTGTTCCAACTGGGCATACCAGTTACCCGCCTGAATTTCTTTATCCGACAGTCTACGAGTAGAGAGAATATCGGGACTAAAAGTGCCTTGGTAGTAGCGGCTCATACCTTCGATGAAAATGATATCGCCGGGAGTACTCGCTTGGAAAAAGTTAAAGGTGGATGTATTAGAAAAACTAGTAAAACTAAAGGAAGAGAACTTATCGCCGACTTCGATTCTGAGGAATTCGGAACCATTTTTAGCATTTCTCCGTTCGATTTTTTTGATAACGACGATGGATTTAAAAACCACCGTTTGACCTTCGGGGATCGTTTTAAGTTCGAGAGTATTTGAAAATTTTTCCATACATTAAAAAAAAGGGAAAAAATAAGAGAAGCAAACCAGAAAATTAGTATAAGTCCGCTCCGGCTGCCCAGAGGGTTGCGGGAGTCCAGAAGGCGGAGCCCTCTGGACTCCCGCAAGGAGGCTGTTTGTGGGGCTCCGCCCCATACCCCGCAAGGAGTCACAGACTCCTTGCCCTCCTTTGGCGGCCGGCCCTCGTCGCAGTCTGCGACGAGGGCCAGCCGCAAGGTCAAGTTTTTTCTCTTAGTTACGCGCTATCCCTGTACAATTTATACAGGGATAGCGCGTAAATTAATCTTTTTTTTCTTTTTCAGGCCTGCCCCGCGGCGTAGCCGCGGGGCAGGCCTTTGGGCCCTCTGCGGTTTGATCCAGTGGCATCGCCACTGGATCAAACCGCAAGGGTCCAAAGGACCAGCCCGGCACTTCGTGCCGGGCTGACTTTTTTTATGTATATTTTTATGCGCAATCTGAGCGCAATTTGCGCTTAGATTGCGCAGTTAAAAAAAAGATCAAGCTGCGCGCAAACTCTGTACAAATTACACAAGGTTCGCACAGCCAAAGAACAACCCAAAAATGGCTGAGTTTATGCGCAATGCGCAAAAACTCGACTAACAATTGGCCTTGGAAGAAAAACAACCGTTGTCAAATCGCCTTTTGAAAAAACAATTGGAGAAAAAATTTAAATCTTTGCATTTTTCGCTTGATATAAATTATAGATTCTTAAAATGTATAGATTATGTCAATGCGTAAATATATTAACAGAGTAAGCAGTAAGCCAGCTAATGTCAAGCTAAAAAATAAAAAATCTTTCACCCTACTCGAAGTCGTCTTCACGATCACAATCATCGGTATCTTATTAGCTATTTTTTTGCCCGTAATGAGTGCAATCAAACTCAACGCCCAAAAACTAAAAGATACTGCCAATCTGAAAAAAATTGCAACAGCCTGGTACGAATATGCGGTAAATCAAGGCAATTCTATGGATCTTAGGGAAACCAGTCCAAAAGACGAATGCTCGGATTACGGTATATGGTTTGCTCTGTCTCTGGCTGGCTGTGCCCAAACAACCGGCAAATTCCATCGATCAAAAAGCTTCTTAAATGACCCTAATGCATACGTCTCACCAAGCGATAAATACGCCTCCGAAGTAGTTAGCGAATATATCGCACGCGGTTCGGATAATACGGAAGAAAGTGACTTAATATATAATTTCGGCTGGAATCACAAAAATAATGATTTTAATGCCGAAAATGATACCGCTACGTCAAACGCTAAATTCTTTTTTAGCTACTGTACCATCGGTAACCTCGATGCTTCTGTTCCTCTCGTAACCACCCCTCTTGCCTTTACGCGCGGGTTAAAGTCTAATGGCACTTGGGATGAAAAATATGGACTCTATGGCTCAAAAGGCGGCTATGTCGTCTTTTGCGATGGTCATATAACCTGGTTTGATGGTAGTAAACCAGCAAAATTTCTTCATTGGAATGGGGAACAATATACAACAGATATTCGACAAGCAATACCAAATGTAGCAAAAATCGGCAATGGAAGCGTACAAACTTCACTAACTGGACAATATGATAATATAGTTATCTGGGGAAACGGTACCGGTGGTGACTAAAAAAATACTTATAAATGTTATGTTTTTTGCGAAAATATAAATTATTGTCATTTTTTTATATACCGCCCACCTCATTCTTTACATAAATATCAAAACAATTTCCTATCCAGGGATCGATAATGGATGGCCTCCAGTAAATGCCTTTCCGAAATATTTTCCGCTTCCTCTAAATCTGCAATCGTCCGCGCCACCTTCAATATGCGATCGTGAGCCCGTGCCGATAAGCCTAACGTCTCTATCGCCGATGTTAAAAGTAATTCACAGGCTCCACCTAAAGAACAGTACTCCCTCAAATCTCCCTGGCTCATCTTCGCATTCGTAAAATTATTGGCCCGTTTTCGCCGCTTTTGAACCTCCCGAGCCCTAATTACCCGCCCCCGTATTACCGCAGAATTCTCCGCCGGCTGTTGATAACGCAATTCCGATGTGTCAATCGGACGCACATCGACGTGAAGATCGATGCGATCCAATAATGGCCCACTAATCTTCGAACGGTAACGCTGAATCTGTCCCGGTGAACAAAGACACTCCCGCTTCGAATCTCCTAAAAGTCCACAAGGACACGGATTCATCGCCGCTATTAACATGAAAGAACAAGGAAATTGTACCTTCGCCGCACTGCGCGATATGGCAATAAATCCGTCCTCCAAAGGCTGTCGCAATACCTCTAACGTCGATCGCCGAAATTCCGGTAGCTCATCCAAAAATAATACACCATTGTGCGCTAAAGAAATTTCCCCGGGTATCGGATATTTCCCTCCCCCCAGTAACCCAACGTCGCTAATCGTGTGATGCGGCGCCCGGAATGGTCGCCTAACTTCCCCAATCGAATTCACTCTCTGACACGAAGAGTATATGGATAAAATCTCTAAAAATTCCTCCAACGTCGGCGTCGGCATAATCGTCGGTATACGCTTCGCAATCATCGACTTCCCAGATCCCGGCGTCCCAACCATCAGTAAATTATGCCCACCCGCTACGGCAACTTCTACCGCCCTCCGTAACGCTTTTTGTCCCTTTACATCGGAAAAATCAACGTCAAAATAACGCTCCATCATCTCTACCGTAAATCGCATATTCATCTTCGATAACACTACCTCATGGGACAAAAATTGAACGACCTCCTCCAAAGAGTTCGCCGCGAAAATCTCAATGTCATGAACAAAAGCTGCCGTCTCCGCAGAAACCTTCGGCAAAATTAACTTCTTACGATATTTTCTCGCCTGCATGGCTAAAGCAATACATCCCGCAATGGGTAGCAATTCCCCAGATAAATTCAATTCCCCAGCAATGATAAAATCATTCAAATCAGGTAAATTTGCTTGCCCCGTGCTCTTAATCACCCCTAACGCTATCGGTAAATCGTAAATCGGTCCCTCTTTTCGTAAATTCCCCGGCGATAAATTGACAACAGTACGCGTCTTTGGCATCAAAAATCCATTGTTCATCAGCGCAGAACCTACACGATCCTGCGATTCTTTAACCGCTGCATCCGGTAGCCCAACGGTGATAAATCGGGGCTCCCCAGGCAATCCCGTATTAACTTCAACTAAAATGGGTATACTTTCAATGCCAACAACCGCTCCAGAATGAACCTTCGATAACATGTATCCATACCGCTAATATGTTTAAAAAATGTCAAGAAAAAATATTAAAATAATCTCAATGGTTTCGCCCTCTGGACTCCCCAAAGGAGGTTGCTGTGGGGCTCCGATTATCCAGGGGGGGGCTCCTCCCCCCTGACCCCACGCAAGGAGTCATGGCCTCCTTGACCTCATTTTGCGGCCGAGCCCTGCGCAAGTAAGCGCCGGGCTCGGCCGCAAGGTCAAGTTTATTTTAGTTAAGCGCAACTCCTGTGCAGTTTGCACAGGAGTTGCGCTTAACTTGATTTTTCTTTTTTAAATCAGCTGCCCCGCGACGCAGCCGCGGGGGCTTCAAAAATATCCCCCTATTAGACTGCGTTATAATCGCAGAAATATTTTGATCCGTCAAGTATTCTTTTGATTTTTTCGATTTTCATGCCCTCCAAACTATTTCCCATCATCGACGAAACCTATGGACGCGAAAAAATTTTTTAATCCAATAATCCAATTGCCAAAGGCGTTAAATCGTTTTTCCTTCGGCAAAGGTTATGAAGAAATTTTATCTCACCACAGCCATCGATTATGCCAATGGACATCCACATATCGGCCACGCCTATGAGAAAATTTTGGCCGACGTAATTTGCCGGACAAAACGCTTACTCAACTATGACGTGCACTTCCTAACGGGCCTCGATGAACACGGACAAAAAGTCGAACAAACCGCTAAAAAACACGGTATTACCCCCCAAATACTCTGCGATTCCATTGCCCAAGAATTCATCGATATGTGTACCTTTCTCCATATCTCCTACGACGATTATATCCGTACCACCCAGCCCCGCCATAAAGCGATTGTTCGGGACATTCTCCAAAAACTTTTCGACAAAAATGATATCTATAAAGCAGAATACACGGGATTTTATAGCACGCGCGTGGAACGATTTCTTCAGGAGAAAGATAAGGTGGATGGCGTTTGGCCGGAAAACGAATTCGGTCAGGTCATGGAAATTACGGAGACGAATTATTTTTTCAAATTAAATCCCCATAAACAATGGCTCATCGATTACATCACCTCTCACGAGAATTTTATTTTCCCAAAATTTCGCGCCAAACAGGTGCTGGAATTTTTAAGGGAAGATATCAATGACCTCTGTATCTCACGCCCTAAAAACCGCCTTGCCTGGGGAATCGAATTGCCCTTTGATCCGGAATACGTAACCTATGTCTGGTTCGACGCCCTGATTAATTATATCTCCGCAGTGGGCTACGGCACGGAAAACTTCTCCGAATTTTGGCCAGTAGATTACCACGTCATTGGCAAAGATATTCTCGTCCCCGCTCACGCCATCTATTGGCCAATTATGCTCCATGCTCTCGATCTACCAATGCCTAAAACGTTTCTAGCTCACGGTTGGTGGCTCTGTTCCGGAGAAAAAATGTCCAAAAGTGTGGGCAATGTGGTCGATCCGCTCGACTACGCTAAACAATTTGGCCCAGATGCCTTCCGTTACTTCGTAATCCGTGAAATGACGGTTGGTCAAGATAGTGATTTTTCTCATGAACTCTTCCTGTCACGCTATAATAATGATCTCGGTAATGACCTCGGTAATCTCGTAAGCCGAACTCATAATATGCTCCAACGCTACTGCAAAAACACTATTCCAAAAATTGCCCCATTGGAATCCCCGGAAAATGATCTGATTAACCTCTGGTCCAAAACCCGCGATAGTACACTCGATGCCTATGATCGACTCCAATTCCATACGGCATTAGAAGATATTTTCACATTCATAGGAGCTATTAACAAATTTTTAGAAATCCGTGCCCCCTGGAAACTCGCCAAATCTGATAAACCCAAAGATCGGGAACGCCTAGATACAGTACTGGCGGTTTCTTCCGAAGCAATCCGTCTAGCGGCAACGATCCTAGCTCCTATCTTACCTATTGTTTCTCAACAAATTCTTGAAATCTTTCAGGTCAAAGCAATCGCTTGGGGGAAACAATTGGAATGGAATAATGAATATCTGTTCAATCGATCCCTCTCAGCAGACTCAATTATCCTCTTCCCAAGATTCTAAGGGCGAGCAACCCTTAGCTCAAATAACAGTATTGCGGATGATTTTCATGGCTCCGTCGTGGAGCATCTGGTTGACTTGCTCCATAATTGACATAAATTGGTCTCGCATACTATCGAGACCCCTCAGTGAGGTTTCAACGGAATCAGCAACGGATCGCGTTAACTTCAATGCCGTTCGCTTGCGTTGAATCGATTCTTCCAATTGCGACGATGCCTTAATATCATCCAAATTACTAAATGCCATAGCAGCATCTCCGACTGTATTAACCACTTTTTGCATTAGATCTGCATTTTTACTTACCTCTTCTTTGCCAATCGAATGGGCTAGCCCTCCCACAGTGATTGCTGTATTTACCGATGCGACTACAAGTTTGGTTATGGCGGCTGTCTTAACTTGCTTAATATCAATCTCCATCTTCTCCTTCGTTTCTTCCGCAATTTGCTTCGATTGATCGGCCTGCGCAACGGTTAAAACGATACGAAATTCCCGTTCCATTTGCCGACGCTCACTCGTCGATTGAATCATCATTACCATCAATTCACACATGAGATCTCCGAGACTATTTGTTTTTGACGATTCAAATTTCGACGCATCCATCCCTAGCGCTAATTCATTGATCTTCTCGGAACGTTTTTCACTGCGCTGCGTCCCTCCTACGGAGGTAATCTTGTTATCGTTTAAATGAGATAATGTGCTGCGCTCAATCATTTGAATGGCAGATAAATCTATCATTCCATTGACCACTAAATTCTCCGCCACAGCCTTTAATGTCGCCGCATCAACCCCAGCACTGCTATCTCCAGATGCCTTCTTCGCCCCCGAGGGATTGGCCACAGATGCCATGTGTGTATCATCTCCTGAAATCGGTGTCGTCACGGCAGCCTATCCTTTATGCAACAAGGTTTCGCGCAATCATTTGACTGGTATCGCCATACTCGCGGATCACTTCTGCTGCACGGGCAAAAGAAGCTTTTGTATAAGCAAGTAGCGATTGCATGTCAGCCATCTGGTTGTCAATGAGCATCTGTAAAAAATCCTGTTCTGCCTGAGCTAAAGTCTCGATCATTTCCATCTCTGCTGTACAACGCATCTTAGTTATTTGTTCCTGACTCATAGCAAAATTGTCGAGGGCTTGAATCAGTGTCATTACCGCTTGAACAGCTTTCTGTACTTTTTGTACAGCAGATGCTACTTTTCCCAACGTTTCTGCAGCCTTTGTTGCTGCTTCGGCTCCGTCGCTCCCACCTCCACCTCCACCTGCCGCTATACTCGCTACCATTAAACCAATATCGATTGACATTTGTAGGGCCATTTTTGCACTTCCATCGTCCATACCGGAAGTGATGAGTTCACCCATGCTCTTCCCAAGGACCAATTCCGCCGCCTGGAAACTTAATAAAACACAGCTAATTGCAATCACCGCCGGTCCTGCCGATCCAAATGATGCGATTGTTACCGCTGCACCAATGGCAAACATGATGGCTTTTCCATAGTTGCTATTCAAAAATTTCATGACACAGCTATCGCTTAACTTTTTCATGAATTTTTGAAATGGACTTTGATAGCGCGATTTTCGAATTTGTTGCTGAATTTGTAACATTTTTGTTTGACTTGCCGACAGTTTTTGGTTCTGCGTTCCTTTGACGGCTTCCATCTGTGTGTCGAGCATGATCTCATTTTGCATCACCGATAGAATCAGCATCGCCATCGCCACTCCAATCGATGTCATTTCCTGAATATCGATCGTTGGCATCTCATATTGCCCATCCGTCGCCTTCAACGGAGCATAGCAGATTGCCGCACTAGTCATACTCGTAATGCGATACGTCAATAAATTCATCCGTTGATTCGCCGCATCTGATTCCGATAACTTTCTTGTACGCTCATCGCTAAAGACATTGTGGAGCAAATAATCCGTCAAAGACATAACCGTCCTGGACTCTCTTTCTTTAGAAGGTATGCCCCACATATCATAGGTAAGGAAACGCGACACCCCTGGTCCGAAAAGTCCATAAGGCTCGTCATCGTCCTGTAACAACGAATAATCATCCGTCACTTCATATTTACTATTAACTCTTGCCATTTTTTTCTCCGTTTTTTTGTTCTATCATTTCCAAAAATACCTTTGCCCGACGGGCTAAATCCCCTCGCTTGCCTTCTATTTCGAAGATTTCACACGTCTGCTCCAGAAACTCTTTTGCCCCTTCCCGATCTCCCATTGCCAAACAACAATCGGCCATCGCCGCAACCACCTCGATATCCATTGGGTCGAGAAAAAATGCAGCTAAATAAACACCTAATGCGTCTTTATATTTTTTTTGCACCCATAGTGTGACGGCCAACGCCTTCCAATAGCGCCGTTCAAAATGGTCCATCATGGCTAAGAAATAGAAAACGCTTTCCGCATCATCATATTTTTTGTGCCTTAGCAGATCTTGGGCGATTTCATAGGCCGCTTCCAAATGGCTATGGTCGAGATCGGGAAAACGATCCAGAAGTATCTTCTGTGCCATAGGACGGGCTTGAAAATGTTCTCTTAGAATGCGATCGAATTCTGTTTCCATATCCTTTTTCCTTTCCTTTAGCGTATATTCCCCGTGAGCTGCTTCCAAAGATCGCCAATCGATTTCAACATTTGCGTTGCGAGGGATGTCGTTTCGTTGCATCGCTGCATCATGCGTTGCATTTTCGTCGATAACGTTTGGCCATTGGTTGTAATTTTATCGATGTGCATACGCATATTCTCACTCCAAAGGGAAACCTCATCCGCATTGAGTCCTTTGGAACCATCACCATAGAGTTTATTCAAAACAGCCTTTATATCGTCCTTTTCCGTCCAGCACTGAGTAAGTGTTTTCTTTTCATAATCTGGAATATCTTCGTCTTCGGTGAATAAATTCTTTCCATCGATGTAAGTTTTAATCATTTTTACATCTTCCGAGGTTAGGGCCTGGCCCAATACTGCATCACCTATTGTTGGGTCAGACAGTCCATTTAATGCATCTATTGTTTCAGCTACCTTAAGACCTCCGGTCAGATAATTAACGGCAATTTGTGCAACAGGATCACCATAGGTGTCCGCTAAAGCCTCTAATTTATATATAAGTATCAAAGCATTATAGTCATAGTCCGGCGAAGTATAATTTTCTTTGCCTACGCCTTTATCGGAACCATAAAATTTCTGGTGAGCCAACATATCGAATGATTCTATCATCCATTGATTAGATCCAGACGTAAAATCATTGGAGGATAATCCAGCAGCATCGCCAATTTTATTGGCCAAATATTTGTAATGTCCCGTCGCCCCCCAACCCATGGAAGCCGGTGCCCAATCATCCAACTGAAAGCCATTGAAAGCGGAATCATTGGGATGTAATTTATTAGTGGAAATGCCCTCCAGAGAGCAGGGATGCGGGAGACAATCGCCATCCATCCTTGCAATTAAAGCCTGTGTGTAGTGATTCAGCGTTGATCTTATTTGCGCTGTTGGATTGTCCGCTTTTATTTTGTTACGGTTAGACCAATATGCGTACAATAGCTTGTCCTGATCGCCACCCATAACCTGATCTGTTGCGTGAAATGCTACCGGATTACCATGGTCAGCACCTGCTATTCCAGCCATTACCAATGACGCCACACCTCCAGCGGCCAGAGCAATCAGCCCCGCTATGGCCAATGCACCTAAACCTGGAACAAATATCGCTACGAGTGCTACTGCAGCCAAAGCCACTACCGCTAGTATTGTTAATGCAGCAACAAGGCCAGCAACGGGATCCGCCTTTTTCACCCTGTCGGAGACTTTTTTATAATTGTCATTTACACAGTCCGTTTGATCGCAGATTTCTTTGAGGGAGCCCAATTCTAATAGGTCGCTATTGGTGAGATCCGCTAACATCATGTTGCTGGAAGCAGCATCTCCCGATTTTAATTTCCCTTGGGAGAGATAGGTTAATACATTGGATACGCCTTTATTTTTCTCCTCCAGAAAAGTCATGCGCTTGTTGAAATTCGAATTTTCATAGGTCGCAATATCCGCGTCATTGCTGAAAAATTCCGACGCCATAGGAATGTTATTTTTCTTGAAGAATAGAATCACATCGGCCGGTATCACTGCCCTTGCATTTTCACCCTGTCGCGCCGCTTGGGCCTGAACTTTGTTGATCTTCGCTAGATATTTATTGGCTTCAGAAATTTTCTCATTGTTCGCCTGAATCTCTTTCAATAGCTCCTCTAACATATTCTTCTGCGTCGTAAATTTTTCATAGAGAATTGCCATCAATCGGAACATTACGCCATAGTGGGAATAGTCCCCATGCCATATCGAATTCATCTCGACATAAACTGGCTCGGTAATCGAATCATTTGGATCGTAATCTTCAATGAAACACACTTCTCCATTCTTTTTATATCCGTAAATCATACGACAATAGGTTGACCCATTCGTCTCCTTAAGTTGCGTATCCGATAAATCCGCAAGTTTATGCCATCCCCCCCTGTAATTGGCGTACCGTATGGGTACCATCTGCAACAACGATTTTTGGTAGAGATCGAGTTGTTGCGAATAACTCAAGAAACCTCGTAACTTCGCTATGTAATCGTCTAGTGGTCCCGTTTGTTTTAGTTCATCGATTTGTTTTTTGTATTCTTCAAAGTCCAGTTTTTTGGCATTGTATTTCGCAATAACTGCATTCAATTCCATGGATTGGAGTTTGTACTTGTATTGAGCCTCACTCTTTTTGTTTTCATTGTAAGGTATAAAATCCTTCACACGCCCAATATAAGTCTTCTTATCGATATCGTCTCGGCTGCCCAAGTATTCTCTAAAATTCTTTATTTTTTGGAGTAGTACGGCATCCATTTGACCCTTTAATTCCCCTTTACTATCGTAGGAATTGATGATCAGATCCAAATCTGTGGATAGGTCCTTCAAAGCCGCCTGAAAATCCACCTTTCTACTGCTATCAATAAACCAATTGGCATGCTCTTTGATGATTTCATTGAAGCCTATTCCCGCGATTTTGCACTTTCGACCATCTTTTATCACATCCAAGACATAGACATCTTGAAAGATTCCACTATAGATCTCGTATTTTTTGAGCTCTTCGATGTAAGTTTCCAAGGTCGTACCCATTTGCGTAATATACGTTTTCACACCATCGGACCCAATTAATGGTAATTCCTCAGATTTTTGAAAATAGGTCCGTTTGGTGAATTCATTGAGTACGCTTTGATAAAGCAATGCATCCCGCGAATCGCCTCTCCAACCTCCATATTCACACATCTTGGCATCTTTCTCAACGCCCCATATTTCCGCTAGGGATAATACCGGCCGCTCCGAATATTTCGAATTCCCATTTTGAATAAGCGTTGCTATATTGGCGAAATCTTTTTGTAATCCGCTGTTCGCAACAAAGTTTTCAACCTCTTCCCCAACGGAATCGATACCGATGCTAGCACTCAGAATATTTTCGGCCACCTCACATCTTTTTACACTGTAGGTATAGCTTGTGATCAATTGTGCCCGTACACTAGGGCTCCTTTGGATGGATAATAGATACTTCATTTGTGAAGCGGCCTCGCTCAAACTCTTTGATAGGGATTTGACATATGCCGGGAAACTACCTTTTTCTTTGGCAGCATTCGTTTTTGCATTTTCATAATCTCGTTTTTTGGGAGCAAGTTCCGCAATGTACTGATTCGCCGCCTCGATGTTACCGCTACTTTTTGCGATGGCAATTTTATTTAAAATTGTATAATATTCTTTTCCTCTGGTCGCTATATTGGCGAAATTTTTAAAATCATTGTCCGCTTTATCGAAATTTTTAATCACTGTATTGATCATTTTCAACATTAATTCTTCATCCGAATAGGCCAATTTATCATTATAGCGTTTGACATCATGGCGTCCCAGGATATCGCTAAGTGAAGAAAACATTGCGGCAAATTGCGCAATCTTCGCCGAAAATGATTTCGATGAGTTTGAAAATAACTCATTACTTATGTCCTTCTTCCAACTTGCATATTCTATACCAAAATTTGTACCGATGGTATTAAATTCCTCGACAAATAGGGCATGGGCATCTTCATCCAATAAATATTGCGCATTGGCAGCAAACATACCCCGATGGCTTCCAAAGCGCATACCATATCTTTCTAACGTACCACTTGAACTTTCAATTTCTGTCTTTGTAGTCGGATTATAATCAACGCCCAATAAATCGCTCGAAATTCCGTCTACTCGGTAAGCTACATAGGAGGAAGAACCGCTACTATTTGTAACCGTTTTAACGATGCGTGCTCCCTCTTCGTCTAACAAAAAACCTTCTCCATCGTAACCTACTTCAGTACCATTGCTATCGAAAAAACCTCCACCGGAAGAATAGTATGTTTTTCCATCGGCCGTGATCGAAAATTCTTCAGCAGTTAGAACTGGATCGGCTTGCGAGCTATCAGTGTACTTATAAAACACACCCTGTAGATTTTTTTTCTTTTCAAACCATGTCATCTCCCGATTCGCCAAATCAGATTTTTCAGCGGACGTTATCTGTACAATTTTGATCTCTCCATTTTGGATCCCACAAATAAAGTTTACATCTCCCATTTTAAATGTATAATAGCCGTTGTTTTTTAAAAACTTTGTTCCATTCAACGCACACCATCCTACATCACTTGCTTCTTTTCCGGCCATTGCGTATACATATTCAGCCATTTGTAGGCGATAGTATACTTCCCCAACTTTTTTGATAGCCGCTCCGTTTAAATATACATTTTTCAGCGAATCAATGACGCTAAGCAATTCATTGGTAATGATGCGATTGCGAACCGTATCGGCAGTTTTTTTCGTTTCCGTTGAGACCACACTTCCATCCTTACAGATTTCGTAAGTCGTCGTCTCCCCTGCAATCGTTTTTACTGTACCATCCCGCGGATAAGCCGTTTTTGGAACGGCTGCTGCCGTCCCATTGTAAACGTAGCTGTTGTCGCTTTGCAAAAAATATACCCCATCTTTATTTAATTCGTTAAATATTTTCTTTGTGCTGCCTTCATCTTGCCGATTCCACCCTGTCACCACGCTTTCCAATTGTTTAATGAGTTGTATCATCTGGTCGTCATCGGTAATGATCGCCCCCCCCGATAGCAGCGTATCGGATTTTGTATCAAACAGGGCGGTATAATCATAGTTCCCGTTCCCCAAAACAGTTTCCAATGCATCATTAATAGTACTAAGGCGTGAGTTATAGATCGCTTCCGCATCTTCAAATAAATCATAACCATATATGTCATTACTCAAGATTGAGATGTAATCCGACAAATTGCTTGAGGCTCTATTTACAGTCGCTCCAATGTATGAGCAATACGTGCTGCCTATATTGCCTGTCGACGATACAGTTTTTCGAATATCACTACTAATTTCATAGCTCAAGTTCATTTGTTGGTACAAATTGGCTCCCTTTAGGTCTGTCAATGCCTTGCGCAAGTTAGTATTAACATCTGTATCATTTCTCCAACCTGGGTATTTTTCAAAGAGGTAATTAACATAATCGCACACAGCCAAATAGGCTCCTCGAGGGGCCATATATCCTCGAATGTTTTGGAAAACCGATTCACCCAGAAAAAGCTCCTTATAAATCTTGAGGCAATCGAGCTTAAAATCGATAAACTCAGTACCGTAGTCAATTGCTGTAAAGTTACTACATGCTGTATTTAGTCTAGCTTTTCTGTTGGCGACACTGTTATTACCTGATCCAGGAACCGTATAATAAGTCAGCAGTCTTCCTCCCGATTCTGTACCCTTCGCGATGTTACCAAAATCAGTAGTAGCATATCCGCAGTTTGTCAATGCTATTCCAGCGTTCGTTCCATTAGCCATTTTCTTATCTCCATTTTGATGCACAAAATTTGTCACCAGATAGGAGGCGTAGCGCTCGAAATCGTACCAGCACTGATGGTATTTCTTCATGCGATCGTCTGAACCCTTGATATCGCCCACCGAAAAACTGATAGCACGTCCTGATATCTTTGCCGCAAGCAATTCGCTTCCTCGATTATTATTCGCTGCTCTGAATTCATCTTCAATGGTCACTCGAATTTTGTCCATCAGGCGTATGACGGCTACCTGATCGTGATCGCAATCGCCTGTAAATCCGTAGCGATCCGCGATCTTTTCATATTCTTTTTTGTCATTATTAGTTGGCATTGTAATATCAAATAATTTGATATGATCCTTAATTTCTCCGATGTGATCTATGATCATAGATAAGAAATAAGAACTATTGCTCGCCATTTGCGTAATTTCTTCGCTACTTGCCATTTTGATCTTCAAAGCCGTAGCTTTGTCAACAGTCAGTTCCCCAGTAGTGGGTATATCGTCTAACACACTTTCCAACCCATCGATTATTCCTTTACAGGTGAAATAGTCATCGATTGAACGGAACTCTCCACTCGTTTTCGCGGCCTCCAATTTCGCCATAGCACCGTTTGTGTCATTGGTAAGGGCAGTGTTTGCAGCAGCTCTCTTGGTTTGATTAATATCAACACCCACAGTTCCTTTAACAATGTCATTAATATTAGTTACAGCTTCAGTAATCTGCGTCATCATCGCCATCATATTAGGGTAAGATTTGATCTCCACGTTATCTACCGTTAATGCCTGGTCATTCGCTATGGCTTTTGGCAATTCGAATTCAAATTTGATGTTTTTGAATAAATCCAATTGCTTCAATAATTTTTCCCGACTCACCGAATTAATTCGCCAATCGTAGTACAATTTCTCAATATTAACAAACCAATCATAAAACGTATTGACTTCCCGGGTTATTTTTAGTGATTCGAATCTTTTCTTTAGATTGTCTAATTGTTTGAGGCATTTTACGAGTAATTTTTCAGTCATTTCCGGGAGTTCAGTTATTTTAAGTGTTGTGATATCAGTACTGACATCGTATGCACATAAATTATTGGAAATGCTCTCCTCAAGGCGCTGAATATAGGCTTCTATGGTGTTAGAATTGTAACCTTTTTTCTGTTCTTCCGTTAAATTGTTATATTGTTGCAATAAATTAGTCAAGCATCCCTGAAATGTTTTGATTTCTTCGAGCGTACTGGTTACATTCATAAAAGTATTCTTGATTTTGTTATCTGCGTCCAAAAAGCTTGATTTCAGGGTATTGATTGTTGTAAGGCCCGATTGGTTATTTGCGGAATAGAGATATTGTATATTGAACGCGCTGTTTAATTGGATATGTTTCAACATGGTTCCTTCGATTGATGTGACCGATGTTATTTTCCAATTACTATTTAAAGTAGCTATACCCGCAGCATCGGTAGCATTACCGATTTCCTCGTAAGGTATTTTTGCGTCAGTGGCATCCCACAGGTGGTCATTGATATGTTCTTGGAGGGAGATTTTGATATACTGTGCGGCATAATCTACGATCGCGTTATACCATTCCGTTAGGGCGAGGGCGATATTTTGATTAGCCGAGCCTTGGAGAAGCCTATAAATTTCGATTTTAGCTGCAATTTCATCCAGGAGTAGTTTGATTTTATAAAAACCGTTTTTACCGATTCGATTGGTTCGTTTTGCTAGTTCTGATGCCTGTTTATCGAGATAGTCGGTGAGGCTATCTTCGCCGGTCACGTCCAAGTTATCGAGGACTATTTTTGCGGATTCCCAGTGACTTTTAGGGATGGTACCCTGGGCAGGTTCTTCGAAGGCTATTGTGTTATCGACGGGGGTAAAAACGGCCACGTGGGATGTTGTGGTATCACCTTGCCTGATCGTTCGGATGGCCAGGGGTTCAAAATCGTCGGATGCTGCGGAGAGAATGGAGTTACAGCGCGGCGGGACGCTATTGCGTTCCTTTACCGGATACTCGTAAATCTTTATAAATAAATCACAAAAAAAGTTTTGAGCAGCAGTAGTTGGATCGAACTTATCAGAATTACTACTGCGAATACTATTTTTAAAGTTCATTAAATTTGCTTTCTCTTCCTCTGCGTTTGCACCAGGTAAATCCGCGTTTTTGAGAATTTTATAGCATTGTTTGAGCAATTCATGTTGGATGATTTTACTTTTGGTCCAACCGCTATATGCTGCTTGCAATTCCTTGACCCTTTCAGTAATGGTTTTGCCGGCAGTTACTAGAGCGCTTGCGTTGTATTTATTGATGCTATCATCCTTATTGTAATTTCTCCATTCCGAATAGAGGCTTTCGTGGACCCAATATTGATCTACATAATTGTAGATTGGCGTTATCGTACTTGATTGGATCGCTGCAGAGTAATTTGTCGTATCCTTTTTCAATTCTCCGATTGCTGCGAGCATGCTTTGATGTTCGATAGGATCGGAACGCCAATCCTTATATTGCGCTTCTAGGTTATTTAAAGCGAAAAACAGGCTTTTGGATGCTCGATAAAGCTTATCGATGTCTCCTTTCTGAGCCGCTACAGAAATTCTTACACTCACGACATTTGACTTAAAGCTATTCAATAGTGTATATAAATTTTCAGTTACGGGATAATCGTTATTATTACGGTAATCTCCAAGATAATTTTCTCCTTCGCCTAAAACGATGTCTATAACAGTTTCTAAAGCTGTTACTTTCGTTTCAACGTTAGTGGCTGCATCCAATATTCCTTCTCCAGTAGTCGCATTAAATGTTGTAATAGCAGTGTTTAATTCATTAATTTTTGGTATTATATTAGTTTTAAAATAGTTTATGACTTTTATGACTTGTTCCAAATCCGTTACTCTTTGATTATATAATGTCGTGTAATTTGTTCCATTCCAAGCGCCTTGATCTGCATTTTCTAAGATAGGTTGATTTTGAGCATCTTTAGCACCAATATCGAATTGCGTAGGAATAACAACCTTCTCCAAAGTAGTAAGATCAAATCTATTGATTAGGTAAAGAGCTCCTCTATTGCTCTCACTTACATCATTCCATTGGCCGGCACGTATTTTATTAATGATATTATTAATGGTCGTTCGAGCGGCACTAAAACCTGTATCAGTTTTATTATAAGCGGTTTTAATGGCTCTATATCCAGCTCTAAATTTATCAAATCGATTATTCGCTACTCCAGCCCAGGCGCTCATTGTGGCACCTATATGTACAATCCCTTCTGCCATATCGCATCCTGTTCCAGTCCATTTTCCTGATCCTCCACTTATATACTTTTTTTTATTACTACTATCTCCGTATTCAGTACAATTATTTAGCCAGGATACCGGATTGTAGTTGCCACTACCACCATTGCTAGAACTAGGAGTATAAAGGAATACCCCTCCCGTGTCCCCTCTAAAAGACCATTGACGGCTATCAAGCTGCCCTCCATTATAATTACCTATATGCACACCATCAAAACTTATACCCCTTTTGAATGCATCCCATGCATTTTTAGTGCACGTACCTTGATCTCCGGATACTACACGCACTGACCACTGGACATAATTACCATCATGAACATTGGGATAACCAGGATCGAATTGGTTTACACCTCCATTGATTAGCATATCTCGCTCTGAGTTCCAATGGGTCACCTGCCCATTAGTTAGGTAGCTCTTCGGTTTATTAGTAAAGTTATTAACAAAAGTATCCGTTATACAATAACGCCCCGCATTGACTTTATTATTCGTATAATTGAAAGCATCATTGATTTCATCTTTAAACGGCACAATAACATCAGCTTCTGCATTAGCTAAACTAAAATCAGTGGCCGTAACAACATTGGTATAAGCTTTTAAATAGGCCGTATTGCTTACGGAAACCGAGTCTGTAGGCTTCATTAGGATATCCCGAAGGAAGGAAACCAAACTTCCCGCTTGAACTTGGTTCGAATCCTTACCACCACTCTGTGGCCAACCGCTGGGATTACTATCTTGTGAATATGGTGCCAAATTTAATACCACCGGTTCCGTCACATTGGTCATCGTCTCCGCCGCATGTAATTGACTCGCATTTAATCCCGTCTTGTCCAAAAATTCTACCGTCGTGTTCCGAAGCGGATCAAACGGAGAAACCGGCTTCTCCGCTAGCTTTTGCGTCTTCTCCTGGATCATCTCAATCATCGCCGGCGTCTTGTAATTCGAATTCTCAAAGAAACAAAGACGATCCCGCGCCATGTAAATCGGTACCTCCATGTTCTTCGTCACCTGCTCCACGTAATTCATCATCAAATCATTCTTCGGTAATTTCTCCTTCGCTAGCTTATAAATATACCCCTCCGTCGAAGTTTCCGCCCCATCCGCTTTGTACCGAAATAAATTCTGTAACGCATTGTGGCGCTGCACGTCCTTGAAAAGAACACCGTCCACTCCCCACTCCGGCGCATCCGTCTCACTCCTCGCCTTCCCCCATTTACACTCAATCCCACTCCCCGTTCCATCGGAATTTTTAACCGTAAATAAATAGGACAATGGCTTCGTAATGGGCCCACCCGATTTAGGAGTCCATTGGTGGCTCGTGTAGGAACCAAGGGTACTCGCCAAATCGAGTACGCATTTCTCAATCTCTCCCTTCACATTGTTGTAACGAAATAAAAACTCATGGCTAATCAGCGGACTATCTCCACTCGATCGCACGAAATCGCATAGACGCAACGCGTGCTCCCCAGTCGACAATTTAACAAACTGTACCGTAATTTTTTCTTGTGTGCGAATAAATTGTACATTATCTTCCTTAAATATAATTTCATTGCCGATTTTTCCGTAGTTGTTGTAAGCGTATTCCAAAAGCGCAATCTTGCCGTAAACCTCAACCTGGCCTTCGATCACCTTAATCTTATCCGCCGTGATCTCCTTCAACTTCTTGACCATCTCCCCTAATTTTTCCTTCAAAGTATCCATTTGTGGCGAAATCACCGATACACTGTCTACCCCCTGCGCCTTCTTCGCTTCCTCCTCCTTAGCCTGATCCTCTAAATCCCAACTCAAACGTAAAGTCTCTAAACCCACTACCATCTCCTCAAACAACGTATAGCAAGTCTCATAAATTTCCTTATCGTAGTCCGCACCAGATTGATCATTCTTTTTATTTTTGGTCCCTTTTACCTCTTGTACCAATTTTCCAACCGCTAAAGATAAATCTCCACCAAAAAATTCTTCGTGACTGATAATGTCGCCAAAATGGTTGTGGAGAACCGTATTGATTAACGCTATGCGCTGAAGAAAAATATTCTGCTCCTCCGAAGAAACTTTATATGCTTCCACCTCATCGCGTAACCCACGGTAATACTTCAACCACTCCTCATTACTACTGATCAGTATTCGCTTCGTATACTCATCAAATACTTCCGCCAAAGCTCCTCCCCCATCCGATCGATACTCCGGATGCTCCCGCAAAGCTACTACGCCTAACTCGTCCTTCTGATCGTAGACCGCAACCGCTTTGCTATAAATATCGAGATTCCCATTGATAGCCTCTAAATGCTCTTTTATTTTACCTCCCAGTGCTCCGTATAGCGTTCGACTATCGCTGTTATCGATATTATCGATCAGCGTTTCCACATGCTCCAAAGTCTGCCCAAATGACTTGACATAAACATCTCGAGTAAGTGCTTCATCGTCGTCTTCTGTAACCATTGCCAAATCTTTCACCGGGATATATCTCAATTGTGTCCCCTTTTGATACAACGCATCCTTGTTGTATAATTTCCCATCGGAACCGCGAAGTTGAATTACTTTTGAATCACAATAGAGATCATCCCGCGCTGTCGAAAAATCACCCTCATATTTGTAGAAAAGCCCATCACCTACTACGCTCCCATTCTGTTTAGCTAATTCAACAAAATCATATTTCGTGCCGTAAACATAAAGTGTATCCACAGCCAAACTACTGACAAAATACGCCTCCTCATTCGGATCACGCTTTATATAATAGACATCGCGCAATTTAATGAAATTGGGATCGCTTTTCACGGCATTCCATTTGTAATACCCGGTTGTTTCGGCACGAACGATTGCGCCCGCCTCATCAGGAGTATAGCATCCAGCAGTACCATCAATCGTTATCTTTTTTTCTTGACCAAAGTAGGCTTCGGGTTTGCCTGTTTTTGTATCGATTTGATAACACAAAATACTGCCATTCGCATCCACTTGATACAATGAGACGAGATTATCTATAGTAACCGATTTGCCATAGGCATCGACACAAAAGGATTGAATTTTGGCCTTGGGATCAGTACCGATATAGAGATCACTTTTTCTAACATATTCTTCGCCAATTTTAATGCGATCTCCAAGGTTGCTCTCATCAACATAAATGAATTTAGTCGGATTAGGTATCACAACTGCACCGGTTCCCGTACCGGTTTTAAACGCATAAACGCCCGTAATTTTAGTTGTCGCTGCCGGACCAACGCATAGTTGCGAAGTCGTCTCGGTCTGTGTGGCGTAATACTGGCCATCATCACCCTTCAGAAAGTAACCTTCTTTTACCTCATTCGTTACACTCTGGCGATAGGCAAATTCATAATTTTTAAAAATATTGTCTGCAGCTAAGGATGTTAACGTGGTACTCGCCTTCTTCAAATAAGCGAAGCCTAGAAAATCACTATAGGAACCATCGATGGAAATTTTCAAATTCGTAGTACTATAAAGCTTATTATCGGTACCCTTTAGGTAGCAATTCTCAGTCGCTGATGTCGCATATGTTTGAGCAGTAGTATTAATGGTGACGTTGTAGACCGAAAATTTTCCATTTTCCGTACTATATCCATCAACTTTTATGGCTTTCGTTGCATCATATGTGCTTAAATCTTCTCCCACTGGAACAAGGTAGGGCGCCATGTAAGCGCCATTGCTACTTTGCAATTCGGTTAGAGCGCCGTCAAATCTCGTCAATTTTCCATTTTTTTTGACAACAAGTTGAAAATCTTGCAAATTATAGTACTGGCCTCCGGCTTTGACAGCTTTGGATAATTGTCCTTGAAGTTCCGTATAAACGGGTGAGTCATTTTTTTCAATTGTATATTGATTAAATAATCCCGATCCGCTAACACTTCCCCCTTCAGCGGGTTTGACCAATACATTATTACTTGTATTCAAGTAAAATGGAATATTGGAGTTATTGTCATTCAATGCCCGATAACATACCTGTCCCGCCTCATTTTTATAATTCACTTTTAGGGTGATATCACCACGCCTTCGATCGTAGTATTTGTCTCCTATTTTGACAAAATTTCCACTCGCATTCAACGATACTGTATATTGTTCCGTTGGCTTGGAAACCCGCACAAATTCTGTTCCATTTTTCATGAAAATGTTGCTTAATCCCTGTTTATCGAGCGCCAAACCTGATCCAGTTTCGCCGCTTACATTCACATCATTGAGACCATACAATAGACCATCTTCTCCTTCGACGTTCATGACCTTTGCAGTATATAAATTTTTATCTTTTACCTCTGTCACAACTGCATTATTAGATCCGACCACAAATATGCCATCCAGTCCTGCTATTCCACCAGCTACGGTTGCTTCTTTTTTGACCATTACTTTGCCGCTCGCATCCTTAGTAGGTACGTAGGTATTACCACTACTTAACTTTACATACTCTTTTTCCCCATCTTTTATTTGTATATTGCTGTTCTCAGAAATCGCTATGTAACGATTTCCTGGAAACAGTAACTTACCTCCCGCGCTAATGCTATCACTACTCCCAACGGTCTTAATTTTGTAATACTGTCCCGAATATTGCGCGTAAACCTCCTCCTTTATTACCTGAACTAGTGTAGATTCTTGCAAGACAAACCAATTCCCTGAGCCTGATACTAAATTATAGTCTGCATATAGTTTTTTAGCGCTGGTACCGCTCACATCATGATAAATTCCATCTTCGCCATGTGCATAAGAACCATTTGTACTTTTGAAGGGAGTCACAAAACTTGTTCCAGTATCCGTATTTTCGCTAGCACGTATCAATTGTTTATTGGTCGTATCATTGATAAAAAGGTTACTATATGTCACTTCTTCCAAAACGTAGGGCTGCCAACTCGTAACAGCGAGATCTGTCGCGGTTCCCGTTTTATACAAACCCGTATCCTCTACTTTTGCTATCAAAACTTTACTTGAATTAGCGACGATCATACCATAAAAGCCAACTATCCCACTCGTTGTATCATTAATTTCTTTTTTAATCTTTAAATTGCCCGACTCATTCTTAATGGATTCATATGTATCGCTAGCGCTTAGCTTGACATATTCTCTTTCTGTGCGCGCTATTTTTTCATTGCTTCCGCTTATCGTTATGTAACGATCTCCTACTTGTAAAGGTATATTATCGGCTAAAATGCTGGCGCCTGCTCCTACTGTTTGAATTTCATAGTAAGATGTATTACGTTGCGCATAAAGTTTCACAGGATTTTCTACCGTAGCCAACGTGGAACTTTGAAGGACATAACAAGTATCGGTATCCGTCGACAATTGATAATCCGCATATAGTTTATGGGTAGCGCCGGTTCCGCTAATCTGATAATAGGTTCCATTGGTACCGCATACAAAGGAGCCGTTTAAACCCGTTTGTGGAGCCCTTTTAAAACTATTCGTATACCCAAATTCTTCACCATTCGTTGTCTTAATTTTGACATCATTTAATTTATAATATCCTCCATCACTCGCCTGCACATAATCGTTGGCTGGCGTTATTCCTGAACCTGTTTTAAGTTTGAATCCTTGGGCCACGTTAGTCGTTCCACTCTTTTTTATCGGTAAATATTTCCCATTGGTGTAGATACAATCGCCTTCGATCGGAGTAACCCCTTCTTCCTTTTTATACTTACTCTCCGGATGAGGAACGTAAAGATATTCATCTTTGCTATCAACTGTTCGCTTTATGTAGCGGCGATCGGGAAATTCTATGCGATATTCTTTATCGCCGGTTCCAGTAAAATAATACTCGTCCGAATTCCCAACAAGAACGTACTGCTTCAATATATCTGAATAGATATACACCTCTTTGTTTTCCGCTGTAAAGCCTTCCGGGTTGTTATTGGCCAAAACATACCGCTCATAGGTGACAGGTACCACCAAATAGGGATCATCGCGCGTGACATACTTTTCACCGGTGCCCTTCTGATACAATTTCGTACCGAAAAACTTTTTTTCATTCTGCGTTGAACGATAGAAGAGATTTGCAGGCGTAGCACTAGAACAAGTAATCTGCTCTCCGCTTTCCAAGATATATTTTTTGTTTGATCCTTCGACTGCTTCCCCTACAATTTTATAGTATGTTCCTTCGACAGTTTTCTTCTCTTCATCCGATTCATTACCGGTCAATTCTGCCTCTTTGTAGTAATATTTTGTGTAAACATCATCAACTTTGTAATATTGTCCCTCATCACCGATGATGAAATAGTCTCGATCGTTGGCGAGAGGTCCTTGAAGATCGGGAAGATCTTTAGCGGCAACTTCGGCATATTCTTTTAGAGTTGCTCTGTAGCAAAATGTGTCATTGCTATTCAAATCGATGTATCGAATGACATCCTTATCGTACACCTTACGTTTTAAATGGTAACGTACTATATCATAATAGGTCCCATCTTCACCTAAAACGAAGTAGCTTTTATAGGAATTTGAAACAGGTTGCGTTATCGTATCTGTGGTCAATACATAGGTTTGGTTACTGTTTTCATTTCCTTCGATTTGTTCAGCTTGGCTGATTTGTTCATATATTATGTTTGGAGCTAGGATACGAACATGTTGTTCCGGTGAAAGTTGGACAAAGGCAACTTCTTGCTCTGCTAATTTAAAATATTGACCATTACTATAGACATATTGCTTATTTTGCTGCACATCATACTGAATATAGCCTCCTCTTTCCGCCGGTTCCCGGTAGAGCCAACCCGTATCATTGACACTATGTCCTTGCATAATCTGATTGTCGGATTCGAAATAATGGGGGTGGGAATCGATGATTTTGATATCGCCCTGATAGGGTTTAATTTTTTCTGAAAGTGTCTGGATATTGGCATCGTCTCCGCAGGTATAATATGTTTCATACGTCTTAGTAGCAACATCAAAAATAGTATTATACTTAGTTCTAGCCGAATTTAATTCGGTTTCACTACTATTCCACTCGGGATATTTTTTTTGCAAAAATATCATGAAACAGGCCGTATTGAATGCCCGAAATATATTGGCGATGGTCTTGTCTGACGTTATTTTTTGATTAATTGCATCGATAATGTTTTTGATTGCTTTATAGATGCCCGTATTCTCATAGTTTGCCTCGTCCGCATAATCACCATTGGATAGTTTTTGTAATGTCTCTGCTAAAGAATCTGCTCCCGTTTCTGTTAATTTTCCTTGAATCGTATTATAACAATCGACCAATTTGTTGTATTCATTTTTTGCCTCTTCGGCGTTATTGCCTATGGCAGATATATCTTTGGCAACCGTTGTCAATGTTGTTAAGACAGCAATTGCTTCCTGCGTCGTCGTATTGGTAGGTGGCTTCAATACGTTCCAGAGTAATCGATTTAGCTCTTTAAAGTTTGATCGGAGATCCGTTAGTTGCTGAAAATTGGCATTGGCACTGCTATTTACGTTACTTTGCAATGTATTTACGTTTTTCAGTAAAGCATTGCCAAAGGTTGAAACCGTATTGGCAGCGTAATATTTTTGCAAAGTTTCATCGGAACCAAAATTTGAAAATAGGTTTTCAATATACTCATTTATATTTTTAACGATTTCTTCGACACTACCTGCATCAATTTGGCCTGTAGGTGTTGGAAAAGTTGTTGCATATTGTGTTTGTAAACCTATTCTTTCTACTTCATTTTCACCGAGATGAGGATACATTTTTTCCAATAGGAGAAGGTAGTACTGGGGCCGTGCTTTTTCAAAAGCCGTTTGAATCTCTGTAAAACAAGCTCGCAATTTAGTAGCATCTTCTTCTAGAAGACCTGCTGTCAATGCTGAGTTATTTATTGTTGTGATAATTGCTCCAAATGCGTTATTGATAGCATCCAAATTTGCCTGTGTCGGTTCCCCTACAAATAATATTATGGAGCTATTAAGTGCGGCTATATTTGTATTGATTGTATCTGCCAAATCTCCCATTTTTTGAATAATCAGCAATGGTACATCTGAAGCATTTAGATCATGTAATAATTTATCCAAAGAAATTTGGGAAATGCTTGTTATTTGGGGAATTGTGCCATCCGCTATATATTCTTGGAAGCCATCGTATAAACTGTGCACACATTGCTCTACTTCTTCTTTGTAATTATCGAATATTTTCGAAAATGTTTCAAATTTATCCTGTTTTACATTCACATCAATGCCCATTTTGATACTACTTAAACCAACGCCTCCTATTGAATTTCCAGGATATAGGGATTGGAAAATAGCGTCCAATGTCTCTCCGGAAGTGTCACTTTGGGCAATATAGGCTTTATGGAGCAAAGTTTTCAAAGCATTTACTTCATCCGCAGGCAAATATTTTTCACAGAGCTCATCATCGGAAGTTTCTAAGTCTTCCCAGTGGCCAAAAATGGAGCAAAGCAATTCGATTTCCTCCCGCGTTGCGGTACCTGAACCACTAAGTTTAGGAAAAATTCCGAGATAGGTTAAGGCCTCAAAGCGATACAAATTCTCAATTAAATGATCCATATAATCATTGTGTGCCTTGATTTGATCGGAGCTCCACGTAATAGGCAGAACACTAATATAATACGGCGTATTTGGCTGTATGGATTGACCGGGTTCCGGTTTTTGAACGCAAGAATAGTTATTTTTTAGCGTCTGAATTTTCGCATCAATCTTTAGACGCAACTGTGCATGGATCATTAAAAACACTTCCCGATAGGCGGATCCAGTGGAATTCTCACTATTGAAAACATTTTTTAAAATCGTCAGGAGTCCCTCCGCAGAAGCGAGACTCGTTTGTAAAGCATTTTTCTGCGTAGCATGGGCATTGGGATTGTCGGCATCATAGGCGGCAACGAAATTATCGATTGCCGTTTGGATTGCTCCCGTTAACGCTCCGGATTTGATCAATGTACTTTGAAAAAATCCCATCATATCATTGTAGGCTTCGACCAAAATACTCATGCTGTGATTTTCATTATTTTTATTAATATCAGTAACCGTAAGATCTTCGATAGCCTGGAGGTCGACAATGGCAGTATCAACTAATTCAGGTGATGCTGCAAACATCTCATCCGAGAAACTCTTTAGGGCGTTGAGGAGTTCATTCGGTTCCGATCCTATCCCCAGTAGGCTATCCGATATCTGGCTTAAATTATAAATATACTCGACTTCCTGGGATACTTCTGTAAAAATTCCTCCCAGTGATGTTCCGATATGGTTTGTATCGACTAGATCGAAAAGCTTCTGTATACTATCACCTAACAATGCAGCACTCGAAATACCCATACCGCCTGCTTGTTCCAATAATGTTAGAACTTTATCGAGTGTGAGTGTTGCGGCATCATTTTTAAACACCGAAATACCGGAATAGGGTAACTCTTCCGATCCTGGAATCGGTTCTTCTCCGTACAAAAATTTTTGGATTATTTCTCTTCCATTCGCATTTCCTAATTTTTCTTGCAAAGTATTTACTAGCAACAACTTCTCAATTGTCGCACTACAGCTCAGAATATCTCTTATTATCTCTACAACTTCCGGATCGAGAAGATCGTCATTGTCGTCATTTCTTATTCCTTGTCCAAGACAATTATCTAATTGTGTAGAAAATTCTTTTAATTTCGCCAGGTTCAGTGAAGGTTCAGCGCGAATAGCAGCCAAGGTACCAGCAATCGTCTCATTCCACTCATTCTCACTCATTGCACTCCCTGCCCCTACTCGACTTTGATAAGCAGTATAGTTGGCATCGGTACATAATGCAATATGCTCTTTTAATAAATCAAGGTTATCGAGGATAGCTTCTGCGTTTTGTAAACGTTCTTCGATGATTGTCTTTTGTAGAACGTTGGCTGTATTTTTATTGCCATTTAGCGCGTCCGTTACTTTGGTTTTTGCTGTCGCTAAATTACAATTTTGTAAACCTGACAAAGCAGTATCCAATTCAGTTTGTGCCTTTGCATTAAAAATAGCTGTCAATTTCTCGCTATAATCTTCAATGGCTGTGGAAACAAAACTCAATATGTCTGGCAATGAATCCGTACCGGAATTGCCAATTTTAACGGTACCGTCAAATACCTCCAACAAATTAAAAATATCGTGGGTTGTGGAATCAAAAATTTTATCCGTATCTGTATTTGCTTCTGTTATTTTTTCATCACTCAACGCATTTTTAATCGTTTCGAGTGTCAGTGTCACTTGGTCACCATCGAATTCATAGGGAGCAACCAAAGCATTTACGATGTCGTAGCGCGCTTTCTCCTTCATCGGCAAGGCTTGCTGTACCATCATGTTTTTTACTTTAGTTTCAATTGCGCTTTTCTCATCATCGGATAAAGTGTGACCAGTGCCGTCAATCTTGTTTGCCGCCGTTAAGACATCAATCCATTCTTCATCGACTTCTAGTTCATCCTTCAATCTATCCAGGGACAATACAGTCTCCGACATGGTCCATGTAGGACTATCTATTGCCGAACATATTGCTTCATATTGCGTTTGTAATGCTTCAAAAAGAGCTTGTTGCTCGCTATAACCATTTAATTCTGGGGTCAAATATCCATTTGTTTGAAGCGATTCTACCAGAATGCTTAAAGCTCCATTAAAATCTTCCGTACTAATCTCCGTATCGTTCTTAGCGAAAAGATTATATGTATAGGTATCCAAAATACATTGCCAGTAGGTATCGACATATTTTTCGTCATAAGTAACAAGGAGAGTTGTAACATCCTCAATCTCAACAGATGGATCAATTGTTTCACTTTCAGGATATTTTACAACTTCTTCGTTGATTGCCGTTATTTCCGCATCATCCCAAGTATAATATGCCTCCGGTGAAATGGTCGTTTCTGTCTCTGCGGTTAATGCCCTCTTCAAAGATGTATCACTTTCTATTCCTTCGTTATCCGTTTGTTGTAAAAATCCTACTATCTCGATATCATCGCTGCCAGCTGTATCAATTTCCAAACAATGTTTATCAAATGCTTCGAGTATTTCTTTTAATTGAGCCACACTACTGCTGGAAAAATTGTTCTTATCGGTAATCCCATCGAGTGCCTTTAAAAACAAATATTGGAATGCTTTTTTGTCGTCTGCTGAACCAAGCCCCTCATAAACTGTTTTTATTCGATCTGCCAATGCTCCGCTACTATCCGTTTGCCCCCAAAATGCAGTCCAATTTGTTAAATTGTTTCCATAGGAAGTAATACTTCCATTCGTATCGTAGGTAACATTTCCAAAAGCATCTGTAAATAATGTTATTGTATTGGTAATGGAATTTTCTTCAGTATTGTCCCATGTATCATAATTAAACCCAGTTCTTTGGAGAAAGTAAGTGCTCGCCGGATGGGCTGGTGGTTGTGTTCCTATTATAGCTGAATTTTTTGTTTCCAATGATGTGATTACATCAGTTAAAAGTTCTATCAATAAATCTTTTTTTCCAGGTTTTGTATCTTCAGTTTCATTCGCATCATAAAATACGTAGGGATTAGTAGAATTATCACCCGAGAAAAGATATATGGATGTTGAGTCAGGGGTAGCAGCTATGGCACATAATAGAGCTTTAAACGCTTCCAGTTGTGCCTGCGTACATTGATCATTGGCATCTTTGAAAGCATCCTTCAATCCATTGACAACCTGATAGCGGAAATTCGCCAGTATCTGATTGATGTAAACTTCTAACTCTTCCTGATCGGTCTCAGTAACTATAATGGTTATATCATTCGGTAAATCCGTATCATCCGCTTCCAGAGTTACATTTTGATCCGTTTCCCTAAATGTCGCATTCTCTATTTTTCCCAAAAGGTCTCCAAAAAAATCATTGAGCGGCTCAAGTTGATCAGGCGTTACACTTCGGTCTGCAGAAGCTTCGATAGCAGTCCTCAGATCAGCCAGAATGGTATCTAGTTTAGGAACAGCTGCATCATCACCAATATCCGTTTTTGTTAAAGTATTATAAATATTTGCTTTTAAACTTTTTATGTAGTTTTCCTTGGTAGCTTCCGTGTCAGAGTAAGCTAATTCGCCGACAATCTTTGCTGTAACTTCAGTCTCGTCATTTACATCAGCAAAAACATAGCTTTCTGCCAATTGCCAGAAGTTTTCTGTATCCAAAAGTCCCTGAAATATTTCACTAGCATCTTCGATTTTCGATTTCGTTCCGTAGGCATACACCCCCTGATACATCTCCAATAAAGACAAATCTGGCTTGTTGACTAAAGCTGTAACTTGGGCATTAAGTTCATCCGTAAAAATACTTCCCGTGACATCAATGATGTAGGCTTTTAGAAAATCAATCGCCACGTAATCATTTTCACTATAATCACCTAGGCGATCGACGATATTAACAACCATTTGATTGTTAAACGATTGATATAATTCGATCTCTGCCGTGATAAGGGATTGTAATTTTTCTACATCGCTTGATGTTAAAAATGTTTTGACCATATCCACACCATTCCCACTTTGAACAACATAGAATTCCGTTGCGCTCGTTGTATCCTTGAATTTCCCGATGAGGAACGATTGGCCATTTAATGTGACTGATTGAACATGCGCAGTATCTGCCGACAAATCACTACTAATCTTACTCCAATCGATGACGCCATTGATTAATAAATTGTTTTGTTCGTTTGATGTTAGCTCTTGTATAGTCTTTTTCACTTCATTAAGAGGATCCAATATTGCCTCTATTTTTGCGCGTAAGCTTGTATCTGATATACCATAACTCGCGAGCAAATTACCTTTAGCAGTAGTAATACCATCTGGAACAGTCGGTTCTGGAGTCTCGGCTTCACTTGGAACAGTCGGTTCAGCTTCGGCTTCAGCCAAGGCAGTGAGAGCAGTTTTATAGGATTCTACAGCTGCCGCAAGACTATCCGATGATGGAGAAGTGCCATCTAGACAAAAGTCATTGACAATTGTATTGTAAACCGATGTAAATTGACTCACAAACCATCGCGAACGATCATAGGCACTGTCGGCTTGTGGGATAACGTCCCCTCCTCCATCTATCCTAGAGCCAATCACTGGAACGGGAGTAATACCTGAGGTAGGTCCTTCTCCGTTTATAATAATGTTACAGATGACATCATATAATTCCCCAAAGTTTAATACCCTCGGAACACCCGGCATATCTGTAAAATATGGCCCGGGAACCCTTTGTATATCTGTGAAATATTGACAATTTTCAGGCATAAGTTCTGCTACAGAAGGATTCTCCGTCTTAACCTCACCATCTACTGCATCTTTGAGTGTACCCGTTTCCGATGTATCCGTATACTTAACGGGTGAAAGAGTACTACCATCGTAGGTAGCTCGATCGATCATATCGAATAACTTTAGACAATCCGCTTTTGTAATTGTAAAACTTCTGCTCTCCGTACTACCCAGTTCTTCTTGATCGATAAACCCCCTTAATATCGTCCTCAGCATATCTAAGTTGGTAAAATTCGTATTCCAAGTGGAGGGTACGATCGCAGACAACAGGTTATATAAAGTTGTTTTTTTACTTTGCCGTAAAACATCAACCAACCATTGTAAAACCTCATTACCATGAGCCGCCCCTAAATCTGTCAATTTATTATTTAGATCCGTCCCGAATTGTGTGCCACTTTTGATTTTCCCCATGTAGTCGTCGCCCTCAAGCTTGTTTTCCAATGCCGTTAATTGGCTATGCATCGCCTCAAAGGCAACTATGGCATCAACAGTACTCCCTATTGTCCCATCGAATATCTTTAAATAGTTTGCGACTTCTATGCCCTTTAAGAACCCAATGGCCTCATTGTAGGCGCTCGCAACTTGATTGAATAAATAGACATACTGATCCTTCTCGATGGAAGTCTCATTGTAAATATTAAAATCTGAAGAAAGTGGTGATATGAGTTGTAAATTATTAATCGCATTTGTTAATGCGGTTACCCCGCCTGTTGAAGTCACGCCGACTAAATCCGCTATGGCAGTATTTAAAGTATTGAAATTCGCCTCATATGCTTCAAATTTGCTCGCGGGATCGTAGCTCGCATTAGTAAAAATTTCCCTCAGACTATTTACCCCATCGGCCTCCAACTTCGATAAAATACCCTGTACGTAATGCTCATCTCCAACAGTACCAATGTCACTCAAATTGCAGTCACCTTTGAGCGGTAACAAATTAATGCCAAAATTAGCAATCAGTGAATAACTCGCCTCATCAGTTTCTAAAAATTTAATCAATTTATTTAAAATAACTTCTAGACTTGTTCTTTCTGATGCAAACGCTTTTAAGTCTTCCAATAGGCAATTATAGGGTGAATCGTCTCCGCTTCTGGCCGTATACCAAGTGGGGTACTTCTTTTGTTCTTTTTCGATGAAAAATGCAACTTCAATATGGTCTAAAAAGGTCAATAAATCATTGATCGCATTCTTAAGATTTGTCTCATTGGTGATACTCCCCGCCTGTGTTAGATTAATTTCACCATATATACTATCTATATTCCCTCTGATTGCATTCAATTCAACTTGGATATCATCAAAGACCTCATCCGCTGTAGCTAGGCCGGCACTTTTAAGGTTTGTTATTAAATTTCCCGCCGGATTTACAAGTCCCTTCAAACCGGTACTGAGTTCATTGTAGGTATCAATAAATGTGTTGACGGTATAGGCATAACCGCCACCATCATCGAAGGTCTTGGTTGCAAAAACTAAATCACCTAAACTAGTCCCAAGCGTATCACAGTGATCTGAGGTCGACAGATCTATAAACGTCTCAAACGCGCTATTTAAAGCATAAACCGATGCGTGAACGGCAGTCATCTGCGCCTTGATGTCCGCTGCCGCATGGGTTAAAACACTTTTGGCTAAATCTTCGACCCCCTTCGCCACATAGGTGTCGCTTTTTATCGTCGGGTAAACGTTAGCAAACAGGGTCAAAAGTGAAAAATCAATGCTGTTGGAACTAATGTATTTCGTTAACTGTGAAAATAGGGAAGTTCCATCCGTATAGGGAATGTGCTCGCAGGAAACGAGTAATCGCTTAAATTGCGATAGGAGCTCCTCTTTGTCGTATAAATCCGATGTCTTATAGGCCTCAATCGCATTTAAAATTTCCGCAACGGGGATATTGATATCCTCATTGGAATTATACTTGGTCACGTGCTCGACGATCCCCTTGGCATATAGATAGGCTCCCGCTTCCTCGTCGTACTCCTTTTCCCCATTTAGACTGACAATGCTCGTATCGACTGTCCCTGAAGCGTATTCGCCATTGTCAGTGGTACGCATAATTTCATGGTCGACGGCCATACTGTAAATTTTATTGACCAGTAACTGGCGTTTAACAGTATCCGAACGCCAACCGGCAACCGTTTCGTCCAAAAGATAGGCATTCAGTTGCTTTTTGAATTCCTTAGCTTTTTTATACTCCAAAAACAAATCAATAGCTTCCAATTCCCGCTTTAATGCGATTTGTTCGCCGCGTATTCCCTCCAAAATGGCTTCCGCAAAGATATCGTCACCACCCGCTAAATCCGTATATTTTTCGAGTAAATGCATCAGCTCGATGCTGTAGTCGCTGATATCGTACTTCTTAGAATCCCGATAACACTTGACTCCATATTTCTCGTAAACATCGATGTAGTCTGCTAAAAGCGCAGAAATATTGAGAGCCGATCGATCCGCCTTGAAAAATGAAGAAAATAAATCATATTGATTATTCAATTTAGGGTGACGATGGGACGTATTATCCTCAAACAGGTAGACTTCCCCACGGCACGGAAAAGATTGTATCGTGTCATAATATTGACCATAATTCGTACGCAATTCCTCAATTTTCTCCATCAAAAGCGTACTCACACTCTTGCTACTTTTAGCTTTCTCCGTTCCAAACCACCCTCCCAGTAATTTTGTGAATTTCACAAAATCATTATAAATAATAGGCTCGTAGTGGTCCTTCAAAATCTTGGCGTAGGTGTATTCCAAAAACTTTTCCGCTTCGTTACTGCTAGCCGAAACTTGAACGCCATTAATCGTTGCAATTTTTTGTCCGAAAATCAGAGACTGTAAATCCCGTAGTTGCGCTTCAACCTTATCCTTCATCGCCAATACCAGTGTCTCTTCGGAAATCTGCTTCTTAATGGCAACCACTAGGGGCGATTGATCTTCCCGATAATTTTCGTCTAATTTTAATATTTTTTGTATAATTACGGTAGCATGCTGCCGCATGGTAGTATCTTTAATAAAAACGTATTTTCCCTCCAATTCCTTTCGGGTTACTTCGTCGGCTCCACCGGATAAAAATAAATTCAATCCATCATTGATCCAATCCTTGATCGGTAAATTCGTAAGGGATCCATTGATCAACGAAGACAGTAGATCGCCACTACTGCTGCTATTGTCCTTACCTAGAACCGTTGCGTCTAAAACGCGATTGACGATGTAAGATTCCAAATCGGGAAGGAAATTCCCCGATAATGCATAGCGTAACTTTTCCCGTTCTCCCTGGGCAGCATTATTGACCATCGGGAAAATCGCTTTAATTTCATCGCGAACCTTTGAAGTCTTCAATTCGCTAACGAGTGTTGTATGTACCGCTTGTTTAATCGATTCCCGTACGCGCTGATCAACATACCGCTTAATGGCAAATGCATCTCCATTTAAATAATTGGTTACATTTTCAAATGTACTATTGCTTTCTGCTAGGGGTTTATAATCCGTTATCAACCCATCCACCGTTAACTCTGCAGGTAAATGATTTTCATTTTTCAATAGAATTAATTGACTTTTGACGTATTTTAACGCTTTTCGCAAGGTTTGGAATTGGTCTCCTGTCAACGGTTCGCCTATATCCGTAAATTTTATACCACCACTAATCTGATCATAGGATTCCTTACTGAGATAATGATCGATCTGGCTAATTTGGCATCGCAATTTATATTTGCGCGCCTCCTTAAGGACGAGATCGCCCACCAGAGAGAGAAATAATTCGCGAATTTCATTCCGCATGCTATCCAGAGTATTATCTTTATCCGTTGCCTCAAAATAACCTTTGCTAACAAAATCATCGAAAACTTGACCGGCTAAGTTTCTAACATTATTACTTCCCGAATAGGTTACGGATACCCCATCGTTATTACCATTGAGATAAGCTTCTATTTTTTCTGAAATTTTTTCCTTAATTCTATTATCTATTTCTTCATTCGTCTCACCATCCAATATGTCCGCATGACTCTGGAGAGATTTTAATGCCGCTGATACCCCAACCATGAGTAAATCGCGGCATAATGCATCGGCAACGGTCTCACTATCAGTTCCGTTAACTTTTTTTACGAAAAAGGTCCCCAGCAATTTGCGAAGATTATAGGCAATGGTCTGATCCGCCAAATCGATCGCACTAATTTTATCCTTATAGAGTAAAGTGGACGTTTTTTCCGCGATGAGATCCCTAAGATAATATAAGGGCACCGATTGAATACCATCCCGTTTTTCCACATCCGTAGCGTCATCTTCCAAACTAATTTTGTCATCATTGACATAGATGAATTGCGTACTGAGATGGTTCTTCACCATGTAGTAATTCACATAGGCGACGATTTCTGCCCAACTCAATGGATTACTACCGCCCGAGGTAGGTAAATCGGGAGCAAAAACGATTTCTCTTAAAAAATCTTCGGTCGTACTTTTCCAAACGCTATCTTGCTTCTGAATCTCGGGATTGGTTAGTCGCTCACGCAACGAAGTATTCACATTGAGAAACTGTGTATCGTCCAATTGGTAGCCCGTATTGCTGAAAAAAGTATCGTGGGAAAGAAAGGTAAGCCATTCGACATTCGCCTTCGATAATCCTCTTTCATCCGTCGCCGGATTATCCCATGTATAATTCACTGGTTTCGGTATATCCGGTTTTTTCGTTTTAAACTCCAATGCACTGTACCCCGGTCCATCCGCTGCGGTCAATGTTTCGTCGACGGGATGAAGTACTAAGGTAGGTAATGCACCTATATTCTTCGTATAATCCCGATTGATAGCACTTTCTCGTGGTCTCGGTAGCCCTTCGATAACGGGCTCCGTAATATTCGGAAATAGGTCATTCACAACACCCTTTGTCATATCCGGTGGATAGAATATTGGTGGTTCCGAAATCCCCATACTAATGGCCGAAGGGACCGATCCCGGATAGTCGATATGGTCCGGTTTTGGCATCGGCACATTCGCACCCTCAGCGATATTCATTTCGACTTCATAGAACGAGAACGTCTTGTCCGGATTGAAGGGATTATTGCGAGGATCTGTCGGATCCAATAAATCAGGAGCCATTTTCCCCAGTGTCCCATCCGCGTAGTCTTTAGGATCAACTCTTATTCCCATTTTTTTTCCTCCTATTTCTTTGTTTTTTTATGAATTATATTTTTATTTTTTTATTTATTTTGCCTGTAATTGAAAATTTTTAACCTACAATTGAAAACGACGGGGTCCTATTTGGCGTCGATGGGCGAGGAGCGTTTTCGATTTACCCTCTCCCTCCTGCCTATCACCCGTTCCCGACGACGCATTCCCGTAGAGCGGTAACCCGGGCAATGCTACCCCTTCAAATAGATTTACCGCTGGTACATCCTGATGTCTAGGCTCCATATCTTCCGTTATCACAGCGGGATGTTCTCCCTTTTGTATTTTGGATTTGAGCGCCGAAATGATGACACCATTTGTCCGAGTGGTAGGTACCTTTCGAAGTATTTTCGGCATTTCCTCGTCGGCGACCACCTCCGGAGATAATACTTCTTCCGCAGCCATGCTAAGCTCAGATTGCTGACCAGCCTTAATCTCCGAACCGGAACGCATTTTTTCAATATCCTTTGTAATCGCCTCTACCGTTCTCACCTGTGGAGATTTCGAAGGTTGGCCATTTTCCGTCCCGGCCTGTAAATCTTTTGTAATTACCTCTTGCTGGTCGACCAATTGCGCTTCATTCTGAGGTGACGGATGCGCTTCAGGGATAGCCTGTGGATTTTGCGGAGATATGACAACTTTTAGTTGCTCCGCGTAGTGGCGTTTGAAATCGGCATCGATGGAACGTTTTTCCTGGAGATCGGGCAATACAACGGCCGATGCCGCCTCTACCAAAGATTCACGCCTTGGTGCCACGGGTAAAGCGGGTAGGGTCATCGCTTTCTTTTGCTCTTGGGCTGTATTTTTCACCTCTTCTAGCGCCGCCGATAGGCGTTTCTGAATCGCTGCGATTTGTTCCTGTGCGCTTTGATCAAAAATTGTATCCACATAAACTGCTTTAATTTTTTCTTCTTTTGTGCGTTTCATTAGTTTTTTAAGAATTTTCTCCGTTTCCGCCGATTTTTCAAATGGTAGCGGATCCCAACCGTTGCGTGGTGCTCCAAATTCCAATTCCAACTCCACCCGCTCTCGGGCTACACCGGCGATTATTTCGTCCAAGCTCTCCCGAATGATCGGCATTTGGAAAAGTTCTTCCTGTCGCTCGGGTGTTAAACCGAAATGCGCAAAGAATTGCTCCGTCTCTTCGACGGTTTTCATAACCGTTTGCTCTAAGTCTTCCAGCGCAATGGGAGCTGTTTCCACTTCCTCCTCCGGTTCCTCATCGTCCGATAGAGGAACACAGCAACCTATCTTCTTTAGAAACTGTTCCGTTTGTGTGCGAATAAATTTTTCATGTAATGTTTTCATAATTCTCCTTATGTTACGGCAATTCTTCCGAGGGGTTGTATGGTAATCTCTTCGGTGAGTTCCTGGTGGGAGAGTACCGGCAATTCGTATAACTCTAACTCAATTAATTTACGGACGTAGCGGCGAATATCCATGGAAGTGAGCAGTACGGGACGATTCGTCTCCTGTGTGAAATCCCCCACCTCCTCCTTGACCGTGGTGACAATTTTCTTCGCCGTATTCGGTTCCAACGCCAAATAGCTCCCCGCCGAAGTCTGGCGAATGGATTTGCGAATGACGTCCTCCGTACCGGGATCCAGCAAATAAACCCCTAAAATATTCTGTCCACCACTGTACTTGTAACTAATGTAGCGCTTCAAACTCGTCCGCACATAGTCAGCCAACAGTATGGGTTCCTTTTCCTTCTGTCCCCAATCGATGAGACACTGCATGATGAGGCGTAAATTGCGAATGGATACATCCTCTTGGACCAGTCGCTGTAAAACTTCTCCAATCTTTTGTACGGGTAATACGCGCTGGATTTCTTTGACTAACTCCGGAAAATTTTTCTCAAAATTTTCTAAAATAAACCGCGTCTCCTGTAATCCGATGAATTCAGAAGCGTACTTCTTCAGGATAAATGAGAGGTGGTAGGTCAAAATCTGGGGCGATGTCATGTAATTGATGCTCGCTTTATCCATCTGCGGAATGAGATCCTTTGCAACCCATAGCGCTGGAATATTGGGTAAAAACGCTTTTTCCTCCTGGTAAGGGATGTTTAAAATGCCGAGACTTTCCTTTGTCTCGCGAACCAGTACACTTCCCTTTAAAATACGTCCCTGGGAAACCGGTACCTCCTGCAAAAGAATCTGGTACATTCCATCCGTTAAATTTTCGTTGAAGCGCAGGTGAATTCCTGGGAATGGTACACCCAAATCGAAATATAACGCCCGCCGAACTTGGATCAATTGGTCATTGAGAACCATTGGATCTACGGATTCTTCAATGGAAGTCGCCACATCGAGTAGGAGCGGCACTGTGACCGAGAATTCGCCTTTCTCCTCCTTAAATGTAGGCGTATTGGGTGCGATATCCGAAGGCAATCCGGTATTCTTAGCGACCTTAGCGATCTCGCCGCTACCTCCCTGCGGTTTTCCCTCCGTCTGCATCAGCGAGCGACCGGTCAAGATAGCCAAAGTACCAAGAGCTAAAAATGGAAATTTCGGAAACCCCGGGATGAGCATAAAACCAATAATAATGAATCCCGCAACAACCAGTGATTTAGGCTTCGATAGGAGCTGTTTACCGATATCATTGCCCAGGGGTTTCGCATCGCTGGAACTCACCCGAGTTACGATGACACCGGCTGTAATGGAAATGAGCAGGGAGGGTATTGTGGAAATGAGACCATCACCGATGGTAAGAATCGCATAGGTTGTGATCGCCTTATCCACCGACATACCCTTTTGAAAAACACCAATAATGAGTCCTGCAACGATGTTAATGGCGGTCATGATTAACCCGGCAATGGTATCGCCTTTGACGAATTTCATGGCTCCGTCCATGGCACCGTAAAGCTGATTTTCCTGCTCCAAATCCGTACGCTTTTGCTTAGCCTGATCCGTATCGATGCTGCCTGCCCGCAGGTCCGCATCAATACTCATCTGCTTACCCGGCATAGCATCCAATGTGAAACGGGCCGATACCTCCGAAACACGTTCCGCCCCCTTCGTGATGACGACGAATTGGACGATGAGCAAAATACCGAAGATAACCGCACCGACGACGAAGTTTCCTTGGACGACGAAATCGCCGAAGGTGAAGATAATTTCACCGGCATCGGCGGTCAGCAAAATCATTCGCGTACTGGTAACGTTCAACGCCAAACGAAATAGCGTTGTAAAAAGCAGAATACTGGGAAAGGTCGATATGTGAAGCACACGCGGAATATACATCGCCAATATGAGCAGAGCGATACTCATCGACAGGTTGAGCGCCAATAGCAGATCGAATAGAAATGTCGGAATGGGCACGATCAGCAACATAATAACGGCGACGACGACCAATGCTAAAAAGATATCGTTATATTTCGATACCGTTGCCAACATGTGACTAAATTTTGTACTGAAGCTCATGATTTGGGTTTTGTTTTAGATTTAGGACAAGCGATAGCGAGACGAAGATCCTGCTCCTGCATACCGAGAAAATGGGTATAGGCGGAACGGGCTTCCACGTCCCGTCCCATAGCCCACAAAACTTTACTTTTCAGGACAAAAAACAATTTATCCAATTCCTTCGATTTGGGGAGCGACTCCGCCGATTGAAGGGCCTGTAATGCCGCATCGGGTGTATTCGATTTCAATGCGGCAAAGGTGAGTGAAAGATTGATGAGCGAATCCTCCGGGAAATATTCCACGAGAATAAGCGCCAAAGCGAACGCATCATCAAATTTATTATAGCGCAAAAAAAGATAAATAAGAATTTCTAAAAATTCCTTTTGAGAATCATCCATAACATCCATCCGAACGCTAAACATACGAATGAATAAAATTTTTGCAACTTTTTTTATTAAAATAATAAATCAGGACAAAAAGTTTATTAAAAAAACGGGGATTTTCAAATCCCCGATATTCGTTTGAAAGATAAGATTAGACCTTATCAGATAAAAAAAATAATTTTCTTTCTTTAAAAGAAAATCTGTTCCACTGGATCATACCCTGAACCAAAATCTGAACCAAAATCTGAACCAAAATCTGAATCAAATGAATTATATTGATCTAGCCAAGGGTCGAATACCTCCTGTTGAGCCTGCGGTTGTGGCTGTGGCTGCTCTTGCTTTTGCGGCCGTGGAATTGTTGGCCATCCATACTCTAAAATCGTCTTTTGACGCTGTTGCCCAGTTCGATTTTGACTATTACTTGCACAGCAAATCGTATTAATTTCCATTATTCCGGTTGCATAAAGCGACCACAATATTGTCATTTTTTTTATATTCATATTTTTTCCTTTCTATATTATTTTTAAGTTGATTATGAATTTCTCCTCAAACCAAAATAAAGATTATCCATAACCCACCTTTAGGTTCCAAAATAATTACGAATGAAAATTTTACAATTTTTTCTATTAAAATAATAAATTAAGACGAAAAAGTTCACTAAAAATCGGAGATCCTAAAATCTCCGATATTCGTTTAGAAAATAAGATTGAACTTTATTGTGTAAATAATTCCCTTTTTTTTTAAAAAAACTCTGTCCATCCGAATCATAATACGTATCATAATACGTATCATAATCTGAATTATTTGATCCAAAGCCGAGATTTTGCTGCTGAGCTTGTGGCGGCGGTTGAACTTGTGGCGGCGGTTGAACTTGCGGCGGCGGTTGAACTTGCGGCGGCGGCGATCGTCGAATTGATGACTGTCTACCGGGGGAGATTCTCATTGGATACCTCTTACCGCTGCGCGTCTCATGGACTATTCCCGGGATGCCATCATCCGTATCAAAATTTGGGACATTACGTCTAGTAGTACTAAAACTTGCACTACAAGTGTTCTGAATCCCAATCATTTCGGTTGCACAAAGCAACCCCAATGTTATCATTTTCTTTATATTCATATTTTTTCCTTTCTATATTATTTTTAAGTTAATTATGAATTTCTCCTCAAACCAAAATAAAGATTATCCATAACCCACTTCGAGGTTCTAAAATAATTACGAATGAAACTTTTGCAACTTTTTTATTGAAATAATAAATTAAGACGAAAAAGTTTATTAAAAAACCGGAGACTTGAAAATCTCCGATTCAACTTAAAAATTAATAAATAAAGATCTTTATTGCATTCGCCAGAGATTTACTGCATCCCATGTTCTTTTCCTCAAAAATGAAGACGAAGGGGCTATTCTTGGTCATCCCATATCAAACCTCCAGGTTCAACGCCGGGTTCTATATTGGTCAGACCTCTTCGCATCTTATCGTCCGTATTCCGCCCTCAGCGCTGCCATATGTTGATCAAATGCATTGTTGAGTTCATCCCGTAGTCCATGTAACTCTTCCTTGATCAAGGTTTCTTGCCGAGCTAATTCTCTCTCCGCTGCAGCCTTTCGTTGATTGAATGCTTCCTCTAACGCAGCTCTTTGTCGATTAAATGATTCCTCTAATTTGGCTAATTCTTGATTGTGTATCCTTGCCAATTCTGCACTTTTTTCTTCTGGCGATAATCTACCGCTTTGTTGTGGATCATGCCAAAATACTTCTGCCCATTGATTGAATTCCTCAATCACTGTCCCTCTCAATTGATTAAATCGCTCATGCAAGTTTGCTTCTTCTTGGTTGAATTCTTTCCGTAATGCATCCATCTCGTACTCAAATCCCGAGTGTAGCAGCGTCATTCGTTCAAGGAAATCGTTGCTAAATTTTAAGTCTAATTCATTAGCCCACCTTCGTAAATCAGATTCTCTTTGCTCAAATGAGTACATCATAGGAGAATATGTTCTGGATGCAGTCCCATTCGAAGCGCTACAACACTGTACCCAAGGCATTTCGGTCGCACAAAGCAACCCCAATGTTATTATTTTTTTGTATTCATATTTTTTCCTTTCTATATTATTTTCAAGTTAATTATGAAATTTTTCTTTAAAGAAAAATTTTCACTTAAAGATTATTCATAATCTCCTTTCGAGTTTCGAATATAATTATAAATAAACTTTTGCAATTTTTTTCATTAAAATAATCAATCAAGACGAAAAAGTTTATTAAAAAACCGGAGACTTGAAAATCTCCGATTCAACTTAAAAATTAATAAATAAAGATCTTTATTGCATTCGCCAGAAATGCGTCGCATTCCATATTTTTTTCTAAAAAAACCAGTAAGGGAGGTTCCTAGGGTATAAGTCCAATATCCTCCTCGTTTGGAAATTTCTCGCCTGGAAGTTGGTTCCACACATATGCCAATATCCTTTGCCATTTTCTCCTAGCGCTATTCATATCGTATCCTAAGTCTCGAACTTTATTCCATAAATATATCGACATTTTTTTTGATTTCTTGACTAACTGATTTCCAATATCTTTTGCGTCTTGTATTTTGTCCAATAAACAAATTGCTAACTGTAGCTCTTCTTCGGACAATGCTGATATTGGCATCGAATCACTCCCATTGGTACAGTTTAACAGATTTCCGGCTATAATCATAGCCATCATATTTCTTTTTATATTCATATCTCTTTCTTTTTGATATTATTTTCAGACTAATTATTCCTCTCAAGATTAAAAATCTGGAAATTGTTTATAACCCCTCTTAAGCTTCTTGCAACCTTTTTTATGAAAAGACTGGACAAAAGCTCATAAAAAATCGGAGATTCGAAAATCTCCAATTCGCTCTAAAAATCAATTAATAAAGGTTTTTATTACCTTCGCCAGAAATGTGCTGCATTCCATGCTCTTTTCCACCAAGATGGAGATGGAGATGGAGATGGAGATGGTTGTGCCTGCAGTAGGCCACGCCATACCAAATCCCCAGGTCTAACGTCGTATTCTATATCTTCTATCTGCAAAATAAATGGTTCTTGAGCCAGCTCATAAGGTCCATTTTCACGCGCTACCTGACAAAAAAGCTCACGAACTTTCTCCATTGCCAATGTAGGATTGTTTCGAAATTCCTCATATCCCATCGCATACTCCTTGGCCATATCGTTGAAAGCAATGGTTGGTTCGATCGCAAAGTAAATTTGGGGAGGAATTGGCAGTTTTTTTAATTTAATGTCTGAGATCAGGTCTTTTCTTACAATATCCCCTTCTCCGATTTCTTCCAATTCACCTTCTATCTCTAGCGTGCCTGAAATCCGAGCAACATAATATTCTTGTCCTCTGCTAGAACCACATAGTGCCAATCTAGCAATTATGGTATCCAGTAGAGAGTTGTTTTCCCCTAGAGCACTTTCTGAAATACCTTCCACATGGATTACCAATTCCCCTTCGTCAATTTGTTGCCCTAAATGGTGTATCAGATCTCTCATATCTGGATCATTTCCCATCAATCGACATCTTACCTCCTGTGACGGACAGAATTCATCCATTGATATTCTATTCTCATGCTCAGCGAGCAAGAGTAGCGGAATAAGTAATTCGTTACCTTGGGATTTGAATCCACAAAACATTCTTCCATTTGACAAGAAACAGGCATTACCTTCTACTTCCATTGATGGCGATATCGATGTTGGTACCCATATTATTGATTTTTGTGCAGAACAGACATCCTCCTCTCCTCCCATTGATACTGGCAATCCAAACATCAACGTTGGCGTTAATTGCACATTACCCTCTACCGCTGGTTCCAACAACGTTACTTGTACATCACCTTGCAATACTTTTATTGGCGTTGACGATATCGCCGTTGGCACTGGCGTTGCCCCCCATGTTGACGATACCAGATCAGCTGGCTCATTTCCAACATCCAATGGAATTCCCATGCCGAAACCGACCACAGCCGCATCGACGTAGTTTAATAGATTTCCGGCTATGATCATAACCATCACATTGCTTTTTATATTCATATTCATACCCATTTTCTTTTTGATATTATTTTCAGATTGATTATGAATTTTTTCTTCGAATCTCAAAATTCCATCCGAAAATCATCCATAACCTCCTTCGGATCTTAGAAATAAGCACAAACAAAGCCTTTGCAACTAAATTAGAGACTTTCCTGCGAAAATCTCCGATTCAACCTTGAACATTAATCAATAAAGGTCTCTTATTACTCTCACAAGAAATGCATTGTATTCCATGCTCTCCCCGCCAAGATGGTGACGAATATGATAATAAAGTATCGCTTTTTAATAATTTTTACGTTTCGGCTTTTCGTCTTCCAATGCCCTCTACTCCTCTAAAAAAGCCTTCCTTAAAGTCTTCAAAGGCCCAGATCCCTTCCTCAGGGTTTCCCAAGGGCTACCTTTATTTGATATGCATCATATAGATCTCCTCCTTGAATATCACAAAAAACCATGTGAGTCCTCTTTGCAAGTAAGGGAACAATGATGCTAATTTGTCTTGAACATTCTCATCGAAAAAAAATCCCGCCTTAAATTGCGTGCGCGTAGTGCCGTTATAAACATCGGCTTGACTGAAATAGTCTTTAAATCCACCCGGATATCTATCTAATAAATTTCCCTCATAGATACTGATGAGAACCAAGGGAAGTCCAGTGATCTGAGGAATTCGATGAAGTAGAGTATGTTGATCGGCTTGCGTTGCATCATCCTTCACAATGTAACATGTCTCGCCGCCTCTTTGTAACAAACTATGCTGCCAATTCGATTGGGCAGACAATGAATTGGTTATTTTTGTAAAAGCTTCAGTCCTTAAAAAAGCTTCAGGACTTAAAAAAACTTCAGTCCCTAAAAAAGCGGCATTACATCTTAACTGGGCTAATTGAGCAATTCCTGACAGCGTATGTTTTAGCGACAGCAATTCATTCCCAGAAGTACATCCCTCTGTCCAAATATGATAAACGACAATTTCCGATCTATCACAACCAAAGTCTTTACATATCTTACTTATCCAACTACGAACGTCTTCAGGCTCATATTCGGCAACCATTTCTTTTTTGCAAAGCATGTTGTATCGGTTATGGCCCGTATCCCGTTGTGTACAAAGAGCATCACCGACTTCTCTACTATCACCACATAAAGAACGGTCCAAGCTACCACTTGCATTAGTTATTACATTTCCCATGACCATTGCGGCCACCATATTTATTTGTAAGGTTTTCATATTCATTACGCTTACCAATTTATATATTCTCCCATTATAGTCAACATATTTTTAATGGTTTTCACAAAAACAATAAGAGAAGATAAAAAAATCACCAAAAAAGCTCATAAAAAATCGGAGACTTGAAAATCTCCGATTCAACTTAAGGATTAATCAATGAATTTTTGCTATCTTCACTAGAATATTTTTAGTTAAAAAACGCTTAGGGATCATTTCGGATTGCCCCAATCGTTTTATATTAATCTAACAGTTATCGGCGGGAACCGTAAGGCAAATAACGGTTTAGATTGAGGCAGCTGATTATTTCTGCGATTCCCTCACCACATTGCTTCAACCATTTTTGGAATTCTCGTTTTTCTGCTAGTGGCAACGTACTATTGTTCGCTCTTCTCAATGTATATACTATTTCCGGATATGCTTTGAAGTAATTGTAAATTTTCAAAGCACCGATCAAGACAATTGAGTACAATATGGCTTCATCCGTCGCATTAGGACCAGCGAGATTCTTCGCATTGTCAATTATTGTTTGAGCTTGGCTTTCCAGAGCTGCGCAATCACGGAGTGGCAAACCACAGCCTTGATAACTTCCGGTCGAATACAAACCCGGATATTGTGTAAATAATCTCGAACAAACCGCAGCCGATCCATCGAACGATAACCCACATAATACCCCCATACCGATTATTTTTTTTATATCCATATTTTTTCCCTTTCGTTTATTATAGTCCAAATACTTATTCACCATCGTGATGTGGTTGCTCATCGTGATGTGGTTGCCCAAAATATGCAGCAGTACCTATACCTAAAAAACCTATGCCTGCACATGTTACTGCGTTTGCCATAGTGAACCTCGCAAGCGCCGCAGCGAGAAGGGATCTTACTGCCGTTGCTCCACCGAACCACCAAGCGCCCCCCAAAATGGCCACCCCACCGACAGTTAGGGAGAAAAGCGCTCTGGTGCTAAAAATCCCAAAAGCATCTGCAGCGCAAGCCCTGCGTAGGACATTTACCATCGCTCCCCGTACTCCATTCCTACCGTTTCCAATGAGATCGTACCCTAGCAAACGCATGTTTCTGTCTACTGTTTCGCCTACTCCCACTATTGCTTGTCGAACAATGGCTGGAGCTTCCGCTGGCAGGGCTACATCTGGAGCTTCCGCTGGCAAGGCTGTAATCACGTTCGCTCCTTGATCAATCGCGGCCACTGCTCCTCGGCCGGCTACCTCTGCTGCTGCTAGGGTTCCATCATGTACTGCTTGGCGCAATGCTCCAACCGTCTCTGGACTGACATTCGCTGCGTTAGCCAATTGTTGGTCTACTTCCATTTCTATTTGTTCGCAATTCGCCCTGACTTGTCCGACCACTGTTTCTACTTGTGCGGACCTATCTTCGGCTGTCAGTGCTCGCAATGGGTCTACTGCTGTCACACATTGAACCACTACTGTTCGTTGTTGGTCCATTGCTCCTTGAGCCCGACAGAAAGCTGCATACTCTGCATTCATTCGATCTATACTTTCCTCCAAATCTTTTTCAATATCCCTTTCCGTTTGAGCGATTGCATCTTTAAGCCACATATCGTGTGCATACATATCGCCCGAACATATGTCAGACAAACAGTCGAATTCAATCGCACGTGCTATTGACAACAGCCTCCCTACTTCATTTGGATCTTTGCCGAGTTCCTCAGTAGACACCCTAAAAGCTTCCCCATATTGGGCAGAAATCAATCCTACTGCGGCGTTGAAGTCTTGCATTGTTTCGAGCGCAAAATTAGCACATAAACCTTGGAATTCTGAAACAACTCGATTTCGTTCTTCAGTCAATCTCGCCTTCTCTGCTTCCGACCAATCTTCTAGTAAAGCTCTTATTTCTGTTTCACTTCCATCGATACTATTTCGAACCCGATTTTGAAAGTCACGCATCGCTTCATTCCTTTCCCCCTCCAGTTCCCGGCGCCGGTCCTCATACACCCTTTGAAATTCGTTCGAACATTCCATCAACGCATTTTTCACGTTCGTTTCCATGCCCCCTAGTTCTTCATCTAGTCGGCCGAAATCCACATTTCCGATTGTTTCTATGCTGACTGTTGCATTGCTTTCCGCAGCTTCCATTCGTTCTGCTTGGTTGCGGGCGTCCTCCTCTGTCCCTCTCTCTTCCGTAAGGCCCTCCATCGTTGGGACTGCCAGCCCAAATTCCATGCACTCCTGCAACACTAAATGCGCAGACTCGCGTGCCTGTCGTACTAATCCAATAACATACCCATTCAAAGGAGGGGCCTCAGGAGGGGCCTCAGGAGGGGCCTCAGAAGGGGCCTCGGGAGGTGTATCAGGAATTACTAAAAGAGGAGGTACCTCAGGAGGTGCTAGAGGTGCTAGAGGTGCTAGTGCCTCAATTGCCTCCAGACGCGCAGCCTCCAGACGCGCAGCAGCCTCCAGACGCGCAACCTCACGCCGCCGTACCCGCTCCGCACGCTGCCGTGCCTGCTCCGCACGACGCTGTTCCCGCCTCTCACGACGCTGTTCCTGCCTCTCACTACCTGTCAATGCCATGACATAAGTATTCTGAACCTCAACTATTTCGGTTACACCGAGTAACCCCAACAAAATCATTCTTCTTACGTTCATAATCTTTTCTTTCCTTTGAATTAAATTATTATTCTTTCTCCCCTTTGCAATTCCCCCAAGTCGCCGAAGTTAACTGGGAAGCCAAATCATCCCTTATCGCATCGAGTGTTCTAAGACAGTAGGCTTTGCCTTGAGAATCTACATAGCGTGCCGCATTCTGCCATATGAAGAACTTCTTAGGAATTTTGTCCCGTACTACAGTATAACCTTGCCTCTTCATTGCTTCGAGCACTTTTTGATCCTTTGCTGACGGAAAACCCAAACGGCTATATTTAACACCCATTTTTTCAGCTTCACTATAAAAGCGCAAGACTGGCTGTAGTGGTGCCGGTGTCGGTGCCGGTGTCGGTGCCGGTGTCGGTAATGCCAATGGCGTCGGTGACGGTGCCCGTGACGGTGCCCGTAACGGTGTCGGTAATGCCAACGGCGGTGTCGGTGTCGGTGCCGGCGTCGGTGATGCAAGCTGTGTTCTACCTCTCGATGGTAGACGATCCTTACAACCTAGCGCAATTGTTACCGCCAAAACGATCGCAGCCCCTACCACACAAACTGCTTTCCAATTACACACTTTTGGAGGTCTACCAGGTCTATCAACAAAGTCGACTGGCAGATCCAAATCGCCGTTTGGCAGCCTATGGCCAGAGTTTTGCATTGCCAATACTCTATTCACTACGTCAGCTCTATTCGCTATGACAGGTACAACCCCGCCCCTCCGCTCACCATCGCCAGAGCCAAAGCTATGAGTACAATTAAACACACTCCCGGCTATCAGGATAGCCGCCATCTTATTTTTTATTAGTTTTTTATTCATATAAACCTCTGAAATTTTATTAATTATTTTCAATTATTCCCCCATTCGACTTATTCCTTGTAACACACCATATAGATATCTTCTAGATATATCGCAAAAAGCCATATCACTCCATTTTTCCATAAAATGCCCACTTCTCCTAATAGCCTTTGAACATCATAGGCAAAAACTTCTTTCGGATTGCATTTATTAACGCTATTATACAACCGGAGTCTGTCGCGGAAGATTTTAAACCATCCCGGTACACTATCGATAACAAAAACGGACAACTCAGAGATAAAAGCAACTTGACTAAATAGAAAATTATCATCAAGTCGTTGCTCTTTCATTTTTGGCAAGAAACATGTCACAACGCCATCCCCATCGGGCTCCTTCCAATCATATTGAGGCTCTCGTGATCGTAGAGTGGCCACTGAAAAACCTCTTTCTATAAAATCTTTGGGGTATAAACACACCTCTTCCTTCTTTTTCAATTGGATTAGTTTGAAGATTAATGATAGTGTCTCATTTCGATTTAAACTATCACATCCTCTAGCACCTCTTTTCCCGAAAAAACGATAAACACCAATGTTCCGTCTTTCACACCCAAGAATAACGCATAATTTATTTACCCATCTGCTGATGCCACTTCCCTCACTTCCCGCAACTAGTTCTTCCATTTGAAGTCTATCGAACCTACCACCTGCATCTTGCTGGCTTTGGAGAATCGCTCCACGATCTCTTTCAAGTGTTCGAGTATGTAGTTCCAAATTATTATTAGCACTAGCCATTACATTTCCCATGACCATTGTGGCCATCACACCCACCTGTAAAGTTTCTGTGTTCATCGTGATGATAAAGTTATACATTTTTTTTCTGTCGTCAATATATTTTTAGGAAATTTTATTAAAAAATAATTTCCGCTTAAAATCAATGGCAATTTTTACTGTAAATTCCTCAGTTTTGACCCGGAATTCCCATTGCTTATGCTTGACTCGTTGGCGATAGATTTATGATTTACCTTCCATGACATTCTTTTTGAAACCAAAATCTCCCGATATTCCCAAACGTAAGGATATTCCTAGGGATATTTGGATCAAATGCCCCCTATCCGGCGAAATGATCTACTCCAAAGAACTCATCAATAATTGGATGGTGGTGCCGAAAAGTAATTACCATTTCCCCCTATCCTCCCGGGAAAGAATTCGCCTCCTTGGTGATCCCAATTCCTTTTCCGAACAGGATGCCCATATAACCTCATCTCCCTTTCTCGGGTTCCAAGACAAAATCTCCTATAATGATAAATTAATCGCTGCCAAAAATAAAAGTGGCCTCTGCGATGCCGTCATTACCGGTACACTCGCCATTCGCGGCATAACAAGTTGCGTCGCAATCATGGATTTTAATTTCATGGGCGGTAGCATGGGATCCGTTGTGGGCGAAAAAATTACGCGCATCATCGAATATGGGATCAAAAAAAAATTGCCCGTAATCATCGTTTCCACTTCCGGCGGTGCCCGTATGTTTGAGGGCATCGTAAGCCTTATGCAAATGGCTAAAACTTCACTGGCTATCGCTAAATTAGCGGAAGCACGCCTCCCTTTTCTCTCCGTACTGACTAATCCCACCATGGCCGGTGTCATGGCTAGCTTCGCTTCCCTTGGAGACGTCATCGTTGCGGAACCGGGAGCACTCATCGGATTCGCAGGACCTCGCGTCATCGAGGAAACAACCCGCCAAAAACTTCCCAAAGGTTTTCAAACGGCAGAATTTCTCCTGAAACATGGACTAATCGACCAAATTGTATCGCGCCTCGAAATGAAAGATCGCCTCGCCTCACTCTTAAAAGCTATGTCCCATTCAAAGTAGCTTGCATTTATACCCCATTGGATCCCGTAGCTTGGCTCCTATGAAATGATACCGCTTGCCAGGAAATCGTTTTCCTTTTCCGTTGCCCCAAATACGTTTTAGATATCCAGTTTTTGCCCAATTGTTTGTTCAGAGTAAAAATCCGGCCTCTGAAATTTTTTTGCCACATTAATCTTGATCGGCCTATTTTTTTTATACATATAGAGCAAAATGTTTTGCTATGATTTGAAGGAGATCAGTAGAATATGAAAGTGATGAAGTTAGTAACTATTTTTTTGTGGATCATTGTTGGATTTGTGGTAATGTTATTTGTTAAGTCTCATTACTCGCCCGTATCTCTACCAAAAATAAAACTGGGCATCGATGTATTGGAAGAACGGGGGTTCGACATACTGCAAAATAAAAACATTGGCATTCTGACGAATCAGGCAGGAGTCGATTCAAAGGGTGAGTTGACATGGTCCATCTTAAAAAATACGCCCGGTATTCATTTGAAAGCTATTTTTGCCCCCGTACACGGTTTGGAAGGCAAATTCATGTCGCTGGAAACATTTTACAATGACGAAATCGATGACATTCCCGTATATTCTGTTTTTGCATCCAATTCCCGTCCGAAGGATGAATGGCTGAAGGGACTGGATACTGTAGTGGTGGATTTGCAAGGGGTAGGGATTCGCTACTACAACTATTGGGCATTCATGGTTTACATGATGGCGGCCTGCTTTGAAAATGGGATTGAAGTCATCGTCTTAGATCGACCCAATCCACTGGGTGGACATTACATAGGTGGACCCATTATGGATCCGGAAAATACGTCCGTTTGGGGACCCATTGCGGGGTTACCGCTTTTTCACGGATTGACGATCGGTGAACTGGCCAATTATTGTAAAAATTTACCCGGTGGAATCGTTGCCCATAAACTTACGGAAACGGGAGTGCCTCATTTGGGACTGGAGGTATCTCCTGAAACACTTGCTGAAGGGAAATTAACCGTCATTCCCATGAGAGACTGGAAGCGCAACATGCTTTGGCAGGATACAGGATTGGACTGGGTTGGAACTTCACCTTATATTACCAATCTACAGTCCGTTTACGAATATGCCTTTACGGCATTATCTTCTTTTGTATCCATGAGTTATTACGAAACATGTTCTTTTTTAAAGTTCGAACCTTCCTGGGAAACAAGGCGACCGTGGTCAATATTTTCTTCCCGCTACGTCACAGCAACGGCAATTATACGCTATTTTGAAAATGAAATCCCTAAAAAGCAGAAGCTAGGATTTTCTTTATCGGTTACAGGAAAGCATCACAATTCCGTTGAAATTTCAGTAAAAGATATTCGGAAAGTTACTCCCGGACTTTTCGGTTTAGAGATGTTAGCCCTTTCTCAAAAATATGCACGTTTCTATATCGATAATCAGGAAAGTATTCAACTGGTTGCTAGTCACATGGGTGATAAAGAATTGTTAAACAAACTAAAAAAATCAGAACGCATTAGTGTGAATTATTTTAGAGATAAATGGGCAAATCAAGCCTTGCAATTTGTCGAAAAAGTCAAACCCTACCTTTTATATGAATAATTCTTGCTATTTCATGAGGTATTGTTTTTTTTTGTATTGGTATTTCTAGGGGGATGCTGTAGAGGAAATCATCTGGAGCTGGGTATTGATATCGCTCAGAAGCAAAAGTTTTCGATTTTAAAAAAGAAGAAGGTGGCGCTTCTGACTCATTCTGCCGCAATGGACAGCAAGGGGAAATTGACGCTTGATATTCTTGCGGAGAGTAATGCTTTTCAGTTAAAGGCCGTTTTATTACCGGAACACGATGGCGGCTTCGATGACAAAAAATTGGAAGAACTTAAAAAGAAAAAGATCGATGTCTATTGTACCCATACGTCGACGAGCCGTTCACCACAAATAGAATGGCTAAAAGACATCGATATAGTCGTTGCGGACGTACATGATATTGGAATGCGTTATTACACTTATATTGCCAGTGTACTTTATGCTATGGCTAAGACTTTTAACGCGGGAAAGGAATTTATAATTTTTGACCGGACTAATCCGTTAGGTGACTCCATAGGCGGTCCGATTGTGAATGAAAAATATGTTTCTTTTTTAGCGCCAGTTTCTAGAATGCCTTTACGCCACGGTATGACGGTTGGGGAAATGGCGAATTACATTAAAAATCGCAGAGAAAATTTTGAAGTCAAATGCGACTGTGGAATGAAAGAATGTGATCATGGTATTTTTTGCGACAAGGCAACATTAAAAAAGGGGAAATTAACAATTGTCAAAGTAAAGGGCTGGAATCGTAAAAAAAACCTCACGGAAACGGGATCTTACAAGAAGGATTCAAAAATCGATTTTTCCCCATGGATCAAAAATGTTGCTTCTATTTTTGATTATGCAACGCTTTCCTTTTCGGTACTTTTGGCGAGTAGTTCCATTGATTTTATCGATACGCATAAAAATCCTAAATTTCCCGAAAGAAATTTCAAAACATTCGCATCGCCCCACATGAAATCTTCGGAAATTTTAGACCATTTAAAAAAGCGATATCCGGAAAGCCTTACGGGTTACACGCTTGTTCCCACGAAAATCGAGAGAACAGTGGCGGGAAAAGTGGAAACACTGGATGGGTTAGATCTAACGATTAAAAATTTCTCACAGACGAAACCGGATTTTTTGAATCTTGCGCTCTATTCGCTGGCGCAGGAATGGGTGCCAAAATGTGACTGGGAAGCGTTTGAAAAGACCATTGCTACGGGAAATTCCACGCAAGCGACGGCGGCAGCGCCTCCACAACCTAACGCAGTGACTCCCCTTTCGACGCGTGATTTGAAAAAATTGACATCGGATCAGCAAAAAGGTTTGCGGAAAGCGAAATGGGATCGGCTTACCCAATCGCAGCGGAAGCTGCTGCAAAAGCACATCGGTGACGATGAGTTTCTCAATAAATTATTTAATGGCGAATCAATCGATGTGGTATATTTTCGTAACAAGTGGGATCGCGAAGCGACTAGTTTTTACAACAAAACTAAGAAACATTACTTCTATTAGTCTTTCAAATTCCTGCAAAAAATGCTTGTCAAAGAAACACTTAAAACGATGCTAGGAGACATTAGCCTGACTAGCTCAATCGGTAGAGCAGTTGACTCTTAATCAATTGGTTCGGGGTTCGAGTCCCCGGTCAGGTACCACCTATTATGGGTATTATAGTATGACATAATTGGCACTTTCGACTTTTTACGGTGTTCTATTTCTATGGGTAAAAATATTTCCTAAAAAACGTTTAACAAACCGAGCAATAGTTTCAAGGCTAGGGAGTGTGAGGAGGGGCGAGGATCGCGTCAGCGCACAGACCTTTTATTATCGCTAAGTCATTACAAAATAATAGTTAAATATTAATATTCCTTGTTTAGGAATTTATTGCTGCTTCCCGCCTTTGGATTTCATTTTGAATGATCCTTTGAATTTCTTCATCATGGACTTTCATTCTTCGCAGATCTTCGAGGGAGAGTTGTGTCAAAAGAGCATCCAAAGAAAAACTTTCGATTTGCGCAATTCCATCCCCCTGTTGCCGCACCCAATCGATGGCCATTAAATTCGACATCAAATCGACCGCATTACGTTCTTCCCGAGTAGGCGATATACTCAATGTTCCCAATTGTCCATGGCCAACAACCATTATATTCCCTGTATCGTTCAATTTTTTGCTTTCATCATTTCGAAGTGCATCCATATGGAATATTGATTTTATGGCTCCCAATAGCCGAAGGAAAATCCCTGTAATCAAACTTTCTCTATGGGAAAATTCACTACTATCCCTTGCAAAGGATTTGCCTCCTTCATCGAAAATGCAGGTCAACGTACTCGCCTGCGTCTTTTGGTGTTGGACGCGTTCTTCCTCTGTGGATGAGTTGCTCAGTGGTTTAATAAAAGTCTCATTGGGCAAATTGGAACCGAGTCCCCCATCCATGAATGTATGGGGAGTTTGAACCTGGGCACCTCCGGGTTGATATTGTGTTAAATTCATTTCAACGGCCTTAAAGGCTCCCGGTAAAGCCATCGAAATACGCGTTGCGTAAGCGATGGGCAAATCGGGTGTATTTTGCGCATCGAAATAGATTTCTTTTCCATCCGTTGCATCCCAGCCGGTTAGTATAATCTCTTTAAAATTATTTTCAATACCTTCGCCACGGATTTTTCCTAAAAGTTCCAAATCTTTAAAGGTTAATAGGGAACTCTCTTCGCGGGGAAAAGTAACTTCTGCCGTTAAATTTCTGAGGCGACTCAATTCATGGAGTGCAAAAACATTGTTTGTTTGGGCTAGAAAATTCTGTACTGCCGGTTGTTGCAAAAATTTCCTGGCATTTTTAGCGGTTACGGTATCGATTGCCTGGATGACGCCGGCGGCATTACCCATCAACCCGAGGCCCGAAAACATACCTTCGAGGGCAGGATAATTTTTCACAGACTCTTTACTTTTTGCTTTACCTATACCAGCTTGGATCTCGTCACAAAAATTACCGAGTGCTTCAGGAGGGGTACCAAACCCTATGGCGACAGCGGCAATGGCACCCGCTGAACTGCCGGAAACGACCTTCAACTGATTTAATTTACCTGCTTTTGTGAGTGCTTCGAGTGCTCCCGCATAGCCAAATCCTTTACCACCTCCTCCGCGCAGACAAAGATTTTCAATGGCCACTTCCCTTTGTAGCACAAATTTATCCCCCGCTCGAGCAATCATTGGTGGCGCCTCTCGATGGGGCGGTCTAGGATTAAATTTATTTTCAAGGGCAAGGACGAGATCATCGACCAAAACATCTAGGGAGATAATTTGCATACGCACATCGTAATTCCTATCATTCTGCATTACTTTTGCCGCTTCAAGCAAATGGATTGAAAAATTACGAATTTCTTCCTGTAATTTTTCTAACTGTTCCGGAGGAACGCATTGTTGTAAGGTTTCAACTTTTTTTAGGAAATTATTCTGACACATTTCGGGAAGATTTTTTAATACATCCTTAGGAATTTTATTGCCCAGACGTGCTCCCTGAACGATTTTTGTCCAGGATATATCCGTTGATTCCGTTCTGGATTTTGCATTATTTTCCGGTTGTTTGATCGAATTTGCATTTGCAAATTTTTGCAAATCCTTTTCGGCATCTCGAATGGTTGCGTCAAATTGTTGTTCAATTTCCTGAGAAAACTGATGGTCAGCTTTTTGACCGAACGCATGAATTTGATTCAGCCAATCTTTAGCTTTTTTATCAAATTCTTCCAGCGCAGAAGGATGCATTTGAGTCAAATCGATTCTAGCGATAACATGGGCACATTCCCTTAATTTTTGTTTTACGAATTCGTTCTGAGTTGTGGCATAAACCTGTGAAAAATGCTCAAAAATTTTCGATCCGGAAGCTTGAAAAACTTTTTCAGCTCCCATAAGTTGATGCATTAGATCGATTCCTTTATCTTCAGTGATTTGCATGAACTGAATATAATTTGGTAAATAAATTTTGCAATATTATTTCGAAGGGCAGAGCCTTCTAGGACTAAGGGCTGCGTGTCCTTAGAATCCACGCCAGGAGGCACCGCCCCTGGACCTGGGTTTGCGGATTGATCCAGTGGCTTTGCCACTGGATCAATCCGCAGGGGCCAGAGGCCCGCCCCGCGGCGAAGCCGCGGGGCTGCTAATTTAAGAAAAGAAAAATTAAGTGACGCGCAAATCCTGCGCAAATTGCGCAGGGTTTGCGCGTCATTAAAGGAAAAAACAAGTCAGAGAGTCTATTCTTGCCCCTTACGGCCGAGCCCGGCGCAGCATGCGCCGGGCTCCGGCCGCCGAAGGAGGTCAAGGAGTCCATGACTCCTTGATGGAGCCCAGGGGGCGGAGCCCTCTGGGCAGAATTTTGTGTTTTACTTCAAGGGTAAGTAATTTTTGTTTTAGGTCCAAACCACCTCCGTAGCCGACGAGATTTCCCGAAGTTCCGATGACGCGATGGCAGGGAACGATGATGGGAATGGGATTATTATGGTTCGCCATACCAACGGCACGGGCACCTTTTGGAATACCAATTTGCTTGGCAATTTCCTTATAAGAGCAGGTCACACCATAGGGAATTTTAATCAACCGTTCCCAAACGCTTTTCTGAAAATTTGTCCCCTTCAATAGAATTTGAATGTTGAAAACTTTTCGTTCACCGCGTAGATACTCCTGGATTTGATGAAAAACATTTTTTATTTCCTTTGTTTCACATTCGACAAATTGATCGCTTTCCAATGAATTTAGACGATCTTCATAAAAAATATTTGTTAAAAATTTTTCTTCCATTGCAATTGCAATTCGCCCTACTTCGGTTTCGTAAAAATAAATATTTTGCATTGTACACCTTCGAAAAAATGATTCATTGCTTTATGCAATTGGAGATTAAAAAGCAACTATATGAACTCACCGATCGGGATTACCAGAAATTTTCACAAAAATTAAATCCCGATGGAAAAAATATTCTGGGCATCCGATTGCCGAATTTGCGTAAAATAGCCAAGCAAATTGTAAAATCCGATTGGGAAACTTATCTCCGTACAGCTACAGACGATTCCTTCGAAGAAATTTTGCTCCAGGGCCTTGTTATCGGTTATATTCGCACTCCCATCGAAAAATACTTACAATTAATTAAAGATTTCATTCCCAAAATCGACAATTGGGCAATCTGTGATACCTTTTGCGGAACGATAAAAATTAGACCTAAGGATAGCGACATTGTTTGGAATTTTTTACAACCATTTTTCCGAGATGATCGGCCATTTTTCTTACGTTTTGCCCTAGTCATGCTCTTTAAGTTTATTGATGAAAAATATATTGCTGATATTTTTGCAACTATTTCTAAAATTCACTCCGATAATCGTTACGTCAAACTTGCCATTGCCTGGTTAACCGGGGAGTGCTGTGTCCATTTTCACGAGAAAACAATTAAATTTTTGGAGTCTAAAGTGCTCGATTCCTATGTACAAAATATCGCCATTCGAAAAATTACGGAATCTTTTCGCATTCCCTTTAATGTTAAAATACGGATAAAACAATGCAAACCTGCCAGAGGGCTCTGGCTACCCAGAGAGCTCGGCCGCTAGGGTCAAGTTAGCCCCCGCGGCTTCGCCGCGGGGGTTGCTTTTTTTATTTTAATAAAAGTGTTTTTTTAAATCACCGGCCCCGCCCTCTCGTCGCTTCGCGACGAG
>JAIRLD010000070.1 GCA_031259665.1 Puniceicoccales bacterium
CTGCCGAAGTGAGTGCTTCTCCTCGCTGCACTTTAGCGGTAATTTCTTTTATTCCCGCCAATTCGATTTGAATTAAACAGATTCCCTCAATTTCTTGCTCCGAAAATTTATCGGCCATGCGGTAATATTTCCGAAAACTGCCATCCCTGAGTGTGGAATAATCGACGAATTGGATAGCGTAAACGTTTTTGATTTGTAAATGCCATTCCTTTCCGCCCTCAAATTCTTGGTTGGCAAAGGTAGATGCTGCGTAAAACAATGCCCGTTTGTCGAAATTATCATGGCGGATAATTTGCATCTCGATGATAACGTGGTCGCGGTTATCGATGATGGCGTGGTAATCCAGAACGGCATTCGATCGCTTGCCTTGCAGTGGGATTTTCGTTTCCCCTTTACCAATAATCTGGATCGGCGTAGCCATATCCACCACTTTCATGTCGCGGAAGATCTCATTGATTAATGCCGTAGCGATACGGTTATCCGACATCATGATCTTGAATGCCGTATCCGTTGTTGCCTTTACGAATTCAATGGGTCCCTCGATACTACGAACCAAACTCTTTCCGGGCCCCAAAAATGAATGCTCTTCTCTAACCACGCCTATAAAAATAGCATTCTGTTTCCCATGTAAACAAAAATATGTGTAAAAATATCATAAGGAATGTTTTTTTAAGCGGGAAAATGTAGATCATTCGGCGAAAGGAGGCCATTGGGGAAATATGAATTAGTTAATGATCGAGTAGGAAGCGAACGTCTTTGATTTGGAAGTGATTGATGAAGTTTTGTAGCAATAGGGCCGTTGCTAAAGCATCGTAGGGCGCCCGGTGAAAGGTCATAGCCTTTGAAAGATTGTGTTTCGCTACCCGATCCTTTAATTTTTTTTCCAAACCGAAATGGTGAATAAGTTCTGCGACTTCGTAACGTTCCGCTGCGGGGTAATACTTTCTATAAATTTTATAGGTATCGATCCACGGTCCCCAGGAAATATTTTTCATCGTTGCCGTTGCGGTGGAGAGTTGAGATTTTGTATTTTCCGAAGGGGAAGTTCGGGGAACATTTTGCGGATTGTGTTCATCCGATGGAGAATCGATTTTTCCGGGAGTGAGGCAATACTGCCGCAGGAGACGATCCTCTACGGAAGCTCCGTGGGCACAGAAAACGCCTTCCGCTCTTTTCTTAATAAAGAATGGCAAATGGTATTCGAAACTTTTCGTTTCGCCATTCGAGGAAAAGCGTGAATGTTCCGTGAAGTGGGCCGCTGAATGGTCCGAATTGCTACCACAATCCGCAGCCGAAAGGTCCGCGATGGTATTATTTTTCAATGTTACTAAGCCGTATTCTAAGATCCCGTAAGTGCGATTACCCTCGAAGTCAATGACATGTATCGTTCCTAACATAAACACCCTGGAAGATTCTGAATGAAAATTTTGAAGAGTGCAAGATTTTTCATGGAAATAATTTTTTGCAGAGAATTGATTTTTTATCCCATTGCAGAGCATAATTTTTTCAAAGGGAGCTGGCTCTTTGGTCCATTGTGGAATGGTCGGGTTGGGTTGAGATCCAATTCATTTCCGTAGATATAAGCTTTTTAACGTAGAAAAGTCCTCCCTCGATGGTCGAAAAATTGCCGTTCAACTGGGCGAAATAGGTTTTTAAAAGAATTTCAGAAAAGTCCTTGCTGGGAGATAGGCCGAGTTGAGTTAAATGACGTCCCTGAATAATGGCTTTGGGTGGAGCTTTCAAAATACCAAGCGCTTGGGCACGATCGGTTATCCAGGTACGTATCGTGTCATTGTTTTTTATCCGTCCAAAACAATCGCAATATCCCATGAGGATGAGTAAATCGAGCCGATTGACGTTGTACGAAAGACGTCGCAATTCCCCGTCGGAAGCCTTACGCTTAAAGAAACGTCGCGGATCCATGTGGTATTGCACCAGCGTTAGCGCCTGTAAAATGATGGGCTTGGGAACCCGTAGCCGCTCCATGAAGTTTTTAGCCGGTAAGATTCCCGCAATTTCATGCCAATAGGAATGAATTCCCTTATTGTCCTTTGCGGTGGTTGCCGGCTTACCGAAATCGTGGCATAGCAGTGCAAATCCAAGCGTCAAATCGTCCGTAAAATCCCCCGTCCTATTGTTGGCAAATGCGTCCAAAGTGCAGCAAGTGTGTACGAAAACGTCGCCTTCGGGATGACGTAGCGGATCCTGTTCGATGCCGACTAATCGATGGATTTCCGGGAAAAATTTCAGCCAATCGGCTTGTTTGAGAAAATTTAATCCGATTGATGGCTGGGTACCTTGGACAAAAAGTTTAACAAATTCCTGATAGATGCGTTCCGGAGAGAGGGAGTGGGGCGAAAGGGTTTGGCAAAGTTCGATCGTTTCGGGAGTCGGTGTGAATCGAAATCGTGCGCAAAATTGCATCCCGCGAAGGACGCGAAGGGGATCTTCTCCAAAACGTTCACTCGTATGGCGTAAAATTTTCCGTTGCAAGTCTTCCACGCCGTGAAATGGATCGATAATTTGTTGATTTTTGATATCGAAATAAATAGAATTGATCGTGAAATCGCGGCGTTTAATCGCTTGTTCCAGCGGTAGGAATGGATCCTCTTGGACGGTGAAGTCGGTATGCCGTTGGCCTGTTTTTTGCTCCTGGCGAGGGACGCCGATATCAATATCGAGGTCGTGAATTTTGAGAATACCGTAGGATTTGCCGACTTGATCGATGGTATAGGTGGGAGTTAGAATTTCGATAATTTTTTCGGAGGTGAGGCCAAAGACTTCGAGGTCGAAATTTTGGCTCCCAAGGCCTAAAAAATAGTCACGAACACACCCTCCGACAAGATAGCAATGTCCTCCATTGGCATGTAACGAGTCAACGACAGTACGCAAATCCTGATGATTTTCGATGACCGAAAGCAACTTCATAGGGGGAAGTGAAATAAAAATCAAAACATTGCAAGTCTACATCTAATTTTTCCGTATGGTATTTTAAAACCAATCGATGCTATCTTTTGAAAACACTTGATAATGGCTGAAAATGTAGGTAAACCTATGGAAATAATAGTGGAAAAGATGGGGATAATATGATTCTATTTCCGCGATTTTTCGTGCGGTGGGAAATTTTTATGGCAAGATTTCAAAAATAATCTTGAACTGAGGGAGATTCATTGCAGAAGGTATAGGCCATGGGCTTCGGTAAGATTTTTATTATTTCAGGACCTGCTGGAATCGGAAAGTCGACGGTTTGCAATCGTTTAGTCGAAAGCTACGGCGGTAATCTTAAGAGAATTGTTACGGCGACGACGCGCCCACCTCGTCCCGGCGAAGTCGATGGCATCGACTACTGTTTCATTGATGAGGTAACCTTTTTGAAGTACATTGCCGAAGAGAAATTTTTGGAGTATGCCAATGTCCATCGGAAATATTTTTATGGGACACCGCTTGCGCGGGTCTCTTCCAATAGACGCCACGGCATTGATTCCCTCCTTATTATCGATGTTCACGGGGTTAGGAGTATACGTAGGAATTTTCGTCAACTTGTGGAGCATATGGTGACCATTTTCATTATGCCGGAGCGATTGGAGGTCCTTACCGAACGACTTTCCCTACGGGGTTCTGAGAAGAAGGATGATCTGGCTCAGCGTTTACAATCGGCGAAAGATGAGATCAAGTATGCAAAGGATTACGATTATATCGTCGTGAGCGGTACCAAGGAGGAGGATTTTATTTCGATGCAGACCATTTACGAGTGGGAGAGTTCTCGGCCGGAATGTTGTGCCAAGCCTTGGCATTGGATACAGCCTAAAAAACAACTTGCATAGATTCTACGCTCGGGATGTATTGAAAATTTCAGAGGAACGGTACGTTTTCTATGCGAATTACGGGGGGTTTAGCACGAGGGATTGTGCTCAAGAGCGTCGATGAGGTCGTTCTACGACCGGCGACAGACTATTTGCGCCAGGCAGTATTTTCTTCATTGGGAGATAAAGTTATGGGGGCGAATTTTCTAGACATTTTTGCTGGCATTGGCGGCTATGGTTTAGAAGCCTTGAGCCGTGGTGCTCAGGCGGGTATATTTGTCGAGAATAATCACAGAATTGCCGATGTGCTGCGGAAAAATTTAGAGGCCGTTTGCAAAAGTAGTGGGATTAAAAACGAAAGCCGTATTTGGGTTATCGATGCGTTCAAGATCAATACGGGTGAGCAATTTGATTTAGTTTTCATTGATCCGCCCTACGATTTGACTCGGACCCGTGGGGCACAAATTTTGGCCCATGGAGTACAATTTCTGCGGAGGAGTGAACGGTCCCGACTGATTTTCGAAATGCCGGTCGATGTGCATCTCGTACCTCCGGACAATGTCCGCGAATTGCGCCGCATTGAAAAAGGTGGCAAAAATAGCCCCACCGCGGTGATTTATGCTGGGGCCTGATGTATTTCATGTCTATATCAGGAGTTTTCAGTGGCTTTGTGTATAATTTTTCTATGAGCTACAGAAGTTGTGTATATCACCAGGAGGTTGTTTGTTAGGCTTGGGGAACGTTGTTCATTTCGTAGTCTTTCTTATACGAGGTCCTGTCGGCGGAGGTTGTTTATCAACGGGA
>JAIRLD010000105.1 GCA_031259665.1 Puniceicoccales bacterium
GGAGGATTGGAAACGATGATGTCGAACGGTTCCTGATCGCCTTCGAAAGCACTGTACCAATTCGATTGGAGGAGTTGCAAGTTATTTACGCCATTACGCCGCATATTTTCGCGGGTAACCTCTAGCGCCAGTGGTGATCGATCGACGGCAAATACGCAACTCTTCGGGAAACGTTTCGCTAAGGTAATCGCGATCGCACCACTTCCCGTTCCCAGGTCCAGAATATTCAGGGACGGAAAATTTTCCCCATCGGAAAAGGTATTCCCCATGCGTTTATTGATATGATTGATCAGCCATTCGACAAGTATTTCCGTTTCTCCGCGTGGAATGAAGACGCGGGCATCGACCTTTAATTTGATATCGTGAAAATCAACTTCCCCTAAAATATATTGCAGCGGTTCTCGCCGAGCACGCCGGAGCAATTGCTCTCGAAACTGCGTTTCGGACTCCTTACTGATCGTTATCTGTCCATTTAAATTTAACGTTAGCCGCGAACAATTCAAAACATGGGCCAAGAGCCATTCCGCATCGTTTTTGGATCCCTCGATATCGTTGGAATACAGAAAGTTCACCCCTTCTGCAAGCAGTTCGATAATTGACACCATAGGGATACAGCGTCACGGGCGATTCAACACCTCCTGCATCGGAATATCATGCTCCTTCGCCGACCGATTATTCTCCCAACGGACAAAACTTTCACTGCGGAATCTATTGGTATTCTCCCTGCGGTATGGGCGCAATACACCGAGTGGTGTGATCGAATTGGGCGAAACACCTATGAGAAATTTCTGTCCGTTACACTGGATAACGGCAACGTAATGGCGTCCCCCAATGGATAGGCGCTCGGTTACGCAGAGATGGTCGAGGCTGGAGCGATCGCCACTAGCCATCTGCGGGAAAAACCAAGCCTTTCGGCGGAAGAGTACGAAAAAATATCCGCCCAAAGCGAGTAGGGCAATAAAAACTACCGATTTAATAATTTCCTCAAGCATGGTATAAACTAGCGTCTCCTTTCCTTCACCTTCATCGCTTCCTTTCCGATGCGTTTACGGATATAGTAGAGTTTGGCGCGCATGGGAACACTGACCCGTTCGACTTCGATTTGGGCAATGCTAGGCGAATGGAGAGGGAAGACACGCTCGACACCCTCACCGGCAATTACGCGGCGGACGGTAAACGAAGCAGTAATCCCGGAATGTTTTTTAGCGATGACGATACCGGAAAAAATCTGAATGCGTTCCTTATCGCCTTCGCGGATCTTGACGTGGACCTTCACTCCGTCGCCAACCTTAAAATTGTCGCGATTGATAACCAGTTGTTTCGCGGTGATATCTTGAATAATTGGATTCATACTTGTCTGTTTGCTATAATTGAAAAATGAAAGACAGGAGTCAAACATTTTCTTAAACAACACTACCCATTGAGCAGGTCGGGTCTTTTTTGACGGGTACGTTCGAGGCGTTGTCGTTGGCGCCACTGGTCAATGGCGGCGTGGTTACCGCTCAGCAGTACATCGGGGACTTCCATACCCTCGAAGATTCTTGGTTGGGTGTACTGTGGGGGGGAGAGTAATCCGTCGCTAAAGGAATCCTGTTTCAGGGAAGCCGCGTTACCTAAAACGCCGGGGATATGGCGGCAAATCGCATCGATAACGACTGCGGCAGCCAGGGTACCATTGGTTAGGACGTAGTCTCCGATGGAAATTTCCCAATCGACGTATCGATCGCGGATGCGTTGATCAATCCCCTCGTAATGGCCGGAGACGAGGATAAGGTGTGATTGTTGGGCGAATCGTTGGGCGATAGCAGTTGTAAATGGGGTACCGTCGGGGCAGAGGTAAATGGTAGAGGATTGTTCTGTTTTCAGATTTTTGATAGCCCGGGCGAGGGGTTCCGGTTGGATGACCATTCCGGCGCCGCCGCCGAAGGGTCGATCGTCGACTTTCCGATGTTTATCGGTGGACCACTGGCGGAGGTCATGGGTACGGCAATGGAGGAATTGATTTTTTTGGGCTCGGGCGATGATCGATGTTTGCATGAATCCGTCGATCATTTCTGGGAAAAGGGAAAGGAGGTCTATGGTCATTCCTGAAGGGTGATCGATGGGAGGGGATTATTTCCCCGATTATTTTTGGGGCAACGGTTATATTCGCAGCAATATTTGATAATCGTAGGCCACATGGAGATGGAGATTGCGCGATGTTATGGGGAGTCAAGTTTATTCGGAGGGATTGGGATTCATTGCAAGCGTTTAGGATTTTCGGATAGGAATAGAGAAAGGGCTTTTGGTGATTCAAAAGCCCTTTGTTGGAATAGTTTAGATTTTTTCAGTGAAGTGGAGGATGCTCCCCCGATGCTTCTTATTTTTACTTCTTGGAGGAGGGAGGATGATTTGGATGAAACATTAACATTATTTTTTTATTAACTTCTCTCTGCGCTTCGGTTTCCGACACTTTGCCAAGTTTATCGGGAGTTTTTGTGGTCGGCTGCGCTTTAGGCCGCCGCGCTTGATCCCGCATCCTCTCGATCCTTTCTATCTCAGCGATATTGATACCGAAAGCGAAAGGAGGAGGTCTACCCGAAGAACTTTCATCCGAAGAACTTTTACCCGAAGAACTTTCATCCGAACTTTTATCATCTCTATGCGTTTTTTTTCCCGATGGTTGTGATAGGCCCAAAAGTTTTTCTGGCTCGAAGCTGAGTCTTGCTTCAATCTGCCCATCTAAAAAAGAGATCGCGGATGATTCTGACGTATATAAATGCTTTATGGATCTTAGAATACAATTTATAAAATCAATATTATTCTTTTTTTGGGGAGCCTTTGGATCTGGTGGGGTGGAAGCATTTTTTTGGGATAGTTCAAATAAGATGCCTTTTCTCAATTCTAACAATTTTAATTTTCCGTATAAGGAGACTAGGTCGCCATACATTGTAGTATTGCAACCTTTTATTCCTTCGAGACCATTAACTTCCTCTTTAAATAATGTATTTTGAAAATCAGTTGTCAATTGTTCATTCAAAAAGAAATTATACACAATAAACGTATGACTATTGCATGTTATCTTGTTTATAATAAAACTATTGTTAGTCGGGTCCTTGATTGCTATTCCCGGAAGACCGTAGTAGTTGGACATTCCGGCCCCGTTAGAGTGGTTCCTCCACCCCTGGCTCGCATAAGCTGACAAAGCGTGGCCTACCTGATTAGAAGCACTAGTAATATCACCTTTCACAGTCATTACCTGGAATTCTTTATCGGTTCCTGTTTTGTTATTATAAGCTCCTATGTATTCAAATTTATCGTTGGCGCTTAGACCATTTGCGAAACTTCTATTATTCAAAGTAAAAACTTCAATACCTTTATATTGGTTATCACACAGCCCACAATATTGTATCGCCGCAGGCGCAGAGAATAAAAACCACCTGTTATTTTCATTGTGACGGTAAATCATAATCGATTGATGCATTGTCGGCTGGGCGCTTGGTCCGGCTCCATCGGCTTTGGTATCAATGGAGATGCAGGCCAACAGATTGCCGTCAAGATTCAAAACCTCAGTGCCCTGCTTATCATGACCACAGTTGGCCAAAATTGGAGTAGAAGTAGGATTCCCAGGATACCAATAAAAATTCTCAGTAAGAGGATATGCCGGCACAAACATCGGTACCCCTGGAAGAGTGTATTTCTTAAAAGGGGCCAGCGATTCTTGTTTATATGTTCCCCCGTCCGGATTTAACTTATAGGACCAATAATCTTGAGTTACCAGATGCGCTGTTGCTGTTCTATTCTTAGGATCAGCATCAGCATTAATGAAAATGGTCGCTTTGTCGGACATATCCCGCAAAGCGGGTAGGATCCCCCCAGCACCTGCAGTCTTAGTATACATAGGCGCAGACGGCGCACTAGGCGCAGGCGGCGCACTAGGCGCAGGCGGCGCACATTGTAGTTGCAAATTAAGTGCATCATTATCCTCCTGGGTGTAGAACACTGGCCCAAAGTTTTCATCACGATAAACCACCTTATTCCAGGCATTTGATACGAAGGGCGTTATCAGAAACATCCCACTCACTATTTTACTTATATTTTTATAATTCATATTTTTTCCTTTGTTAAATTGTTAATAATTAACGACCGCCATTATAAACACTTTTTGTCGATTTCAAGTATTTTTTTGATTTTTATGAAAATATTTTATTTTTTTGCGAAAAATTCGCCATAAAAAACCTTCTATAAAAATTAACTTGTAATCATAATCTTTATCTCCAGCCCAATTACTATTGGTTTAATATTATAAACACTTTTTATCGTTTTCAAGTATTTTTTTGGCTTTTTCGCGAAAATATTTTATGCACCTGCAAAAAAATTCACCATAAAAATCTTGCCCCACCATAAAATTAGGCTTGTGATTTCTCCCCTTATCCCTATCTCTAATACTATGGTTAACGTGCTTCTCGACCAAATCCGTCAGGAGATCTTCTCTTCAAATCCTGGAACCACTAAAAAAAATGTCGGAACTATCGTCTCCATCGCCGATGGCGTCGCCCTCCTAAATGGCCTCTCCGAAGTCATGTATAACGAAATGATCGACTTCGGTCATGATACCTTCGGCGTTGCCCTAAACCTCGAGGAAGATTTCGTCGGTGTCGTCATCTTCGGCGATTACGTTCATCTCAAATCCGGCGACCAAGCTACCGCTACCGGAAAATTACTCTCCGTACCCGTCTGTAAAAATCTCCTCGGCCGCGTCGTCGATGCCCTTGGCCATCCCATCGACGGTAAAGGCCCCATCTCCTCGGAAATATTTTTCCCCATCGAAAAAATCGCCCCCGGTATCATGCCCCGCCAATCCGTTAATCAACCCCTCCAAACCGGTATCCTCGCCATCGACGCCATGATCCCTATCGGCCGCGGCCAACGGGAACTCATCATCGGCGATCGCGCCACCGGAAAATCTACCCTCGTCATCGATACCATCATCAATCAGGCCAAAATTAATCGGGAAGGCCTCGCCTCCAATAATCCTAACTTCCGCCCCGTCTATTCCATTTACGTCGCCATCGGACAAAAAAATTCTACCATCGCCCATACCATTAAAACCCTCTCCGATCACCGGGCTATGGACTTTACCATCGTCGTCAACTCTGCCGCCGCCGATAACCCCGCTAACCAGTACATCGCCCCCTATGCCGGTTGCGCCATGGGCGAATGGTTCATGCAAAACGGTATGGATGCCCTCATCGTTTACGATGACCTCTCCAAACACGCCGTCGCTTACCGCCAAATTTGCCTCATCCTCAAACGACCCTCCGGCCGTGAAGCTTACCCCGGCGATATCTTCTACCTCCATTCCAAACTCCTCGAACGCGCCGCCCGACTGAATCCCCAAAATGGCGGCGGCTCCCTCACTGCCCTACCCATCATCGAAACCCAGGCCGGTGACGTCTCCGCCTATATCCCCACCAACGTCATCTCCATCACCGATGGCCAAATTTTCCTCGATACAGACCTCTTTAACCGAGGCGTACGTCCCGCAATCTCGATCGGAATTTCCGTGTCACGGGTCGGCTCCGCTGCCCAAATTAAAGCCTTTAAACAGGTCGCCGGAAAACTAAAACTCGAACTCGGTCAATACTACGAACTCAGCTCCTTCGCCCAATTCGGCTCCGATCTGGATCCCAAGACCCAACAACAACTCGACCGCGGTGCCCGTATCGTCGCCCTTTTCCGACAACCCGCTAACGCCCCCAGAAGCGTCTCAGACCAAATCCTTCTCCTCTGGGCTATCAAAACAGGTATCTTCGACTCCATCCCCCTCAACCATATCAACACCGCCGCAGAATCTCTACTCACCTACTTCGCAACAAACGGTATGCATGTCTTATCACAAATTATCCAGGAAAACCAACTGACGGAAGTAATCGAAAAAAACCTCCTGGAAATCGCTACCCATTGGCAATCTACCCAGGCCTAATCCCTGTATAGAAAATCAATCGATATTTCAATTTTTGACGTGCACGCTGCTCCCACCCTCTACCTGCCAGCCTTGAACGAAGCCCAACGGCTGTCAAGTATTCTTTTTGAAAATATAAATTTCCCCATTACGCCCATAAAAAATATTTGTTGCTTGAAATTTTCCTTTCCTTAGAAAATCTACTCCTCCGTGTGGTATTCGAAAGTCAGTTTTACGATTTTTGGAATGGCTATTGCCTTTCTTTTCTCGGGATGTTCCAGTATTTTTTTCGGGGACTCGTCGGAAATACGCAAACATTCCGAGTCCACCAAACCCTCTCCCGACTCGGATATTCCCCAGGCTAAGGCTCATCCCTACGCCTATAGTGGCACGTTGAAACGTTGCGATTCATTTTGGATCCCGTCCTTTTGGAAGCCCAATTACGACTACTGCATCACCGACTCCAAAGGCGATACCATCGCATTTCTAGACGTTTCCAACCTCGCAATAGGCACCTCATTGGCCAATCTCATTGGCAAAACGGTTACCGTCAGCGGTCAAACGTTCCCCCACAAATACCGTGGGATAATCGTCGTCAAAGTAAAGCATATCATCGCCACAACGAATTAAAAAACCTGATTCCATGAATTTTTCTTTCTCCAACGTCGCCATCGAATCGATCGCCCATGTTTTGCCACCGATTGCCGTTACATCGGACAAAATCGAGCAACGGCTGAGTGCCGTTTACGAACGGCTTCACCTACCATTCGGCCGCCTCGAACTGATGACCGGCATCAAAGAGCGACGAATTTGGCCCGAAACGATTCTCCCCTCCCAGGCCAGTACGCAAGCCGCTAAAAATGTCCTGAAACAAACTTCGATTCCCAAAAATGATATCGATTTACTTATCCATGCCTCCGTCTGCCGCGATCGCTTAGAACCGGCAACGGCAGCCTACGTTCACCACGATCTCCAGCTCCCAGAACATACGCTATTCTACGATCTCTCAAACGCCTGTCTCGGATTCCTGAATGCTATGGCGATGGTCGCCGCAATGATCGAAGCGCAACAAATCCGCTCCGCACTCATCGTCTCCGGAGAAAATGGTAAGCCGCTCCTCGACCATACACTCGCACTCCTCCAAAATAATACTACCATTACCCGCCAAACAATAAAATCCTATTTCGCAAATTTAACGATCGGCTCCGGAGCAGTGGCGGCGTTACTTTGCCACGAATCTTTAGTTGAAAAACATAAAAATATATTAAAATTAAGGGCAATTTCAGCGCTTTCCGATTCGAGCGGCTGTACCCTATGCCAAGGAGATACGACGGCCAACAGCGGTCTCGCCATGGAAACGGACTCGGAAGCCCTATTAAAACTCGGTATCCAACTCGCCCAAAATAATTGGCAACAATTTCTCCATTGTACTCACCTCCAAAATACGGACATCGCCCATACGATTTGCCATCAGGTCGGCCAACGCCACCGATCCTTACTTTACCAAACGCTGACACTCGATCTCAAAAAGGATTTCTCAACATTTCCCTTCCTCGGCAATACGGGTTCCGTCGCCCTTCCCCTAACCCTATCGCTCGCCATCGAACGAAATGTTATCCACGGTAAAACCGCTTTGCTCGGCATCGGCAGCGGCATTAGTTCGCTCATGATGCTCGTGGAAAATGTCCCAGAAATATAAATTTTCTTTTTTTTACAGTATACCATTGATATTCCCCATAAAAACCTACAACGAAAATGCAGTATGCAGATTTATTTTCTAGGCATTGGCGGAACAGCTATGGGCAATTTGGCAGTCCTACTCCAATCGCAGGGCCATAAGGTTTGTGGTAGCGATCAAAAACTATATCCTCCCATGTCCGATCTTCTCGCTGAAAATAGGATCGATACCTATAAAGGTTATTCCGCGCAACGCCTAGAAGCGCTTAGCCCCGATCTCGTCGTCATCGGCAACGTTATTGCACGCGGTAATGAAGAGGTCGAATGGCTGCTCGACCATAAAAAAATTCCCTACTGCTCACTCCCGGAACTCATTCACCAAAAAATCATCGGTAATCGGGACGCGATCGTCATCACCGGAACCCACGGAAAAACAACTACCGCCACCTTGCTCACTTACCTCCTCTCCATTAACCATTGCGATCCGGGCTATTTCATCGGCGGTATCCCGCTCAATTTCCCATCCGGAGGATATTATGGTAAAACCAATGGTCCTTTTATTATCGAAGGCGACGAATACGATTCCGCATTCTTCGATAAGCGCAGTAAATTCATTCACTATTCTCCGAAAATCCTCCTCATCAACAACATCGAGCTCGATCATCTCGACATTTTTCGAGACCTACACGATATCCAACGGACATTCTCCCATGCCATTAAACTCGTTCCTTCGGGCGGCTGTATCATAGCCAATGGCGATTCCGAAGCTATCCGCGAGTTATTGCCTGTCCCTTGGACGAAAACGATCTTTGTGGGGAAAAGTAATGGCAACGATTTTATCATCGAAGATGAGAAGCTAACCCCACAGGATACAACCTTTTCCCTCATCGGTAACACGACGAAAATACCCATTTGGAGTCCACTTTTCGGTGGACATAATGTGCGCAACGTCGCAATGGCAATCGTTGCGGCGCAGCAGTACTTGGGGCGAGATTTAAATATCGATTTGAGCCATTTTAAGGGAATTAAAAAGCGTCAGGAAGTTATCTTCCACAGTCAAAATACAATCATTATTGAAGATTTTGCGCATCATCCAACGGCGATCCAAGAAACGATCCGCGCCGTACGGCAGGCATTCCCAGAATACCAACTCATTACCACCTTTGAACCGCGTAGCAATACCGCGTGTTCCGATTGTTTTCAGGAGGGTTTCGTGGGAGCCTTTATGGGGAGCCATGAAGTCTATATCGCCGAAGTTTATAAAAATAAGACCCAATGCCTCGATACCCATAAACTCGCACAAGATATCCGCTATTGTCCCGCGCACCCCATCGATATCGATGGCATCAAGGCTACTTTTCCAAGAAAAATCGATCGTAAAAAACAAGTTTTTCTCTTTCTCTCCAACGGTGATTTTTCAAACGTCGCACAACATTTAAAAGATAGTGTCAATTCGGGATTGCCTCGGAAAAAAATCGGGTTAGCATCTGGCCCATATGAATAAGCGCATTCAAGATTTCATCGCACAGGATAAAGATAAATTGGTCGAGCACCAATGTCGAACGATCGCCAAAGAGGCGTTACACCTTCCGGGATCGGATTTTATCGACCGCGTTTTTGCACACACCGATCGCTCCCAGCGCGTTCTCAATAATTTGGCTTGGATTGCCTGTACGGGACGGCTCGCGGGAACGGGATATACATCAATTTTACCCGTCGATCAGGGAATTGAACATTCGGCAGCGGCAAGTTTCGCACCGAATCCCATTTACTTTGACCCGGAAAATATCGTCAAACTCGCCCTCGAAGGCGGTTGCAATGCCGTGGCGTCGACGCTTGGCGTTTTAGGTAGTTTAAGTCGGAAGTATGCCCATAGGATTCCCTTCGTCGTCAAGTTGAACCACAATGAGCTCCTGACCTATCCCAATAAATTCGATCAGATTTATTTTGGCCAAGTGGAGCAGGCCTACGAGATGGGAGCGGCGGCAATCGGTGCAACGATCTATTTCGGCTCCGAAGAATCTACACGCCAAATTCAGGAGACGAGTGAGGCATTTCAACGGGCACATGAGCTCGGATTGGTAACGATTCTCTGGTGCTACCTACGCAATCCCGCATTCAAAGCGGATAAAGACTACCACACGGCGGCGGATCTAACCGGCCAAGCGAATCACATCGGTGTAACGATCGAAGCGGACATCATTAAACAAAAACTACCGACCAATAATGGTGGCTTTAAAGCCGTTAATTTCAGTAAAACCCACGAAAAGGTTTACAGTGAATTGACGACGAATCATCCGATCGATTTGACGCGCTATCAGGTTGTGAACTGCTACATGGGACGGATGGGGTTAATCAATTCCGGTGGAGCTTCCGGAGAAGATGATTTCAATGAGGCGATTCAAACGGCAATTATCAACAAACGTGCCGGTGGTTCGGGATTAATTTGTGGCCGCAAGGCATTTCAACGGCCCCTAAAGGATGGCGTCGAGCTACTCAATACGATCCAGGATGTCTACCTAGAGCCGTCGATCACCATTGCCTAAAAATACATTCCAAGCTTCTTTTTGATCTGGAAATTTATTTAGGTGGGATGGTTTCATATATTAATTTTACGCTATGGGGGAAAAATATTAAAAAATGGAGCATGAACTGTAGAACAGGTATAGGATTACCTTTATTTTTGGGGCTTTCAGGCGCAAGCTTTGGGTCTGAAGTCGGCGATCCCTTTAATCTATTGGGAATAAAAATTACGGATGGATCTCAATGGCAATACGATTTTAGCTCGGGATTCAGATTCGGTGATTTAGATCAGCTGGAACTCGGAGAAACCGATATCGATCGAATACTGCAACATTTTAGTAGGCTAAAACAGATATTTGGCAGCAATCCGCTACTCGATGATCCCCATATGCGCATAACAGAGCTCAAAGCGAACTGCACATGGCTAAGCCCTTTAGTAAATTTGAATCCGGAAGAAAGGAGAAACAAATTAGAAGAAAAGCGCGTAACACTATGCCAAAAGTATGAGAAGCGAAAGCAAGTGGCAGCCAACCCGGAAATGAAAAAAATATAGATGCACAACGTCAACAACATATAAATTGGTTGAAAACGCTTTTGGAACTTTCAATTGAAAGATTGGAAACTATCAGAAATGCAATGCAAGTGCAGTTACATAGAGCACGAGATAGTGG
>JAIRLD010000025.1 GCA_031259665.1 Puniceicoccales bacterium
CTCCCGATTACTGCACATTAAAAATCTCGATGAGCAACTGCTACTTAAGGCGATTGGCTCATTTTTTTCGACGGTTTCCCAATTGCGGGAAAAGTTAGCGCAGTTCCTTCAGGCTCAGGCCTCCGATAAGGATGCCGCCTCCGAAAGCCTTCCCGCTTCCTCTAACCTTAACTTTGTTTTATAATCATGAGAAGACGAATTGAAGAAATCGACGGCATAAACGGTGTACCAGATGACGAAGCTCGTCTCGATATGATCCGCAATATGATGGGACTCGACGAACCCGTTGAAGAAAAGAAAGACGAAGATATTTCTAACATCCGATCCATTGACGCCACGCCAGCAGGAGACGTCGTTCCCCTAGGTGGAGTAGAAATTGCATCGCTCTCCGATCCCATTGGGTTTGAGATACGGCACGATCCTGCCGAAGGCGCAACTCCAGTAGCCGAAGTTCTCAAGGGCGGTAACGAAGTCAAAGCGACCGAGGAAACTGATGCAGTCAAACAAGATGAAGAGCTCAAAAAAGATTCCGATGGCGATGGCATTGTCGATTTTCTCGATAGTAGTCAGTATGGTGATGGAAATTCAATCGATAGCGACGGCGACGGTAACCTCGATTTCCTCGATTGGACGGGGAGCGAATCGCAAATCGAACAGTGGTATGATAAAGATTTTGAACGAAAACTCGAAGCGCGAAAAGAAGAAGCTATGGGTAGCTTCCTCTCCCTGATGCCGATGCTCAATAACTTCGATTTAACTAAAGCTTTAGGAAATTTCACAGAACATGGTGGCGATGCCATGATAGTTATGGCCGCAGCAGGTATCGCACAGGTCGCATTCATGTACAACGCAAACATCAAAGAATTGTTCCCCAATTATATTTTCTCAAAAGAAGATGTAAGACAGTTAATGAACCAATACAACAACAAGAGTAAAGAAGCAAAGATTAAAAATCTTTTGGCCCTCAACCGTTTTATCGAAGACATGTCAGAAAATCCTGTAATAGCGAAACTTCAAGAGTCGTTCAATTCTGTAAAATTTGCATCGACACTCAAAAAAGATAATTCTGTCAAAACTATGCCAGATAAGAGCTCCATGGAAGCAGCACTTCCAAAGGAACCCGAATCTGAAAAATCTGCATTGACACCCCCACAAGCATAAATGCCCTCCGAAAAATTATCACCTATTTTCCTTCTCTACACCAGCATGTTATCCGGATAACCCGTATGTTCTCCGAATAAAATTTTGACATCACTCCAAAATTTTGTTGACGAAAACATCACTTTCTAAATACTAGCTGGCATATGCTAGTCAACTCGGTCACAACCACTGTCGTAACACTCCTGCTTTTTAAATTCATTTTCGAAAATATCCTGCATTTCATTAATAATTACCACATTCTACTCCATCGAAAAAAAATCCCCCATGGCTTTGAAACGTTTATTGACCTTCCAACTTACCAGAATAGCGTCGACTATACACTGGTGAAATCCAACTTCTCTTCCTTTTGCGGAGCATGGAGCTTAGTATTCGATATTTTTCTCATATTTAGCGGAATACTCCCGTTTCTACTTCAAACGGGATTCAATGTCTTCGGTAATAAAAATTTTGGCCAAGCGGTAACGTTTCTTTCCATTCATTTCATCCTATCCCTCTTTTGGATTCCATTTAGTTGGTGGCGCCAATTCCGTTTAGAAGACTTTTTCGGATTTAATCGCTCCACACAAAATATCTTTTGGACCGATAAAGCAAAAGAATATTTGCTCAGCTTCGTCTTTGGCTTTCCTATTTTTTACATCATTGCATGGTTTTTCCAAAGTTTCCCGCGGTCATGGTGGCTATGGGCTTGGGCTATTCTTTTCATTTTTCAGATCACTATGGTCATTATTTATCCACTGCTTATCTTACCGCTGTTCAATAAACTGACCCCCCTACCCGATGGTGAACTCAAGGAACGCCTCATGCAACTCGCCCAAACAACCCAATTCCCTATTAATAAAATTTTCACCATGGATGGCAGTAAACGTTCGGCCCATTCCAATGCATTCTTCATAGGCCTCGAAAAATTTCGCCACATCGTCCTCTATGACACACTCATTGAACAAATGACTACGGAAGAAATTGCCGCCGTACTCGCTCACGAAATCGGCCACTACAAACATCAACACATCCGTACCAATCTCATCGTTGAAGGTGTGTATAGTTTTCTCGGTTTTGGCATTTTATATTACCTATCCTCTCGCCATTGGTTTTTGGAAAGTTTCGGATTCCAAACGGAATATACCCTCGTACCGCTCATTCTCATATTTTCAATTGCGATTTCTGGCATTACATTTTGGATCGATCCTTTTTTTAACTACCTCTCGCGTAAGCATGAATACCAAGCGGATCGCTTTACCGCAGATACTCTAGGACAAACGGAACCGCTCATCTCCAGTCTACGCAAATTGCATAAAGAAAATCTCTCCAATCTCGCTCCCCATCTTATCTTCAGTACCTTTCATTATTCCCATCCCACGCTATTGGAAAGGGAAATCGCCCTCCAAAACCCCACACCGGATGATCATCGTACTAAAGCGTAGGTGGTAATAAAACTTTTTTATGGGCGATAATCTGACGAAGGGCATCAAACAATACGCAACGACTATGCCCACGATGAATGCAATCATCGAAATGAAGCGGCGCGGCAAAAGGGCTATCATTCGACGATGTTTGAGCTACGAAGAACTCGATTTGCGTATCGACCAATATGTCGCGAAATTTTCACAAAAAGGCATCCGAAAGGGATCCCGTGTCCTGATGCTCCTTTCGCCGAACATCGAAATGGTATGTACCTTTTTCGCCCTCATTCGGATGGGGGCCATTCCCATTCTAATCGATTCGGGTATAGGTTCCAAAGCATTCATTCGCCTAGCTAATTTTTCGAAACCGGATTTTATCGTCTGCCCCCGTTGGATTAAATGGTTGATTTCTTGTCGTATTTTTAACATTAAAGGGAAAATTGTTGTTGTGCAGCGTTCTTTCGCAAAGAACCAAACGACCCGTTCCCCCTTGCAAGATACCGATCCGGAAGATACGGTGGCCATTCTTTTTACTTCCGGATCAACGGGTATGGCTAAGGGAGTTATTTATAAACACCGCAATTTTGCAGCCCAGCTAAGTAAATTACGTTTAACTTACAAATTATTACCCCACACCCGCGATGTGACGCTCTTACCGGCCTTTATGTTTTTTAATCCGATGTTTGGCCGAACACTTATCATTCCGGATATGGATTTTTCGCATCCGGCGAACTTGCATTTACCCAGTATCGTCGAAACAATTGTCAATAACTGTGCGACGAGTAGTTTTGCATCTCCGATTCTTTGGGATAAAATTTCCGAATATTGTTTCGAACATGGAATTAAAATTCGCAGTTTAGAACAAATTTTTCTCGCCGGCGTCTCAGCAACAACCCGCGTTCTAGAAAATATTCAAAGCATTGCTCCCAATGCTAAGATTTTTACTCCCTATGGGGCGACGGAATGTTTACCCGTCTGTTCCATTTCCGCCGATGAAATTCTAGGAGAAATCCGTCCGCTCCAGGAAAATGGCGCAGGAACTTGTATCGGAACTCCCGTCGATGGCATTGAGATTAAAATCATTAGGCCAGAAAATGGTACTGTGTCGACCATCGACGACCAAAATTCCTTATCATTGGGATACGTTGGTGAAATTGTTGTCGCAGGCGATAATGTTACGGAACTTTATGACCAATTACCCAACCAAACCACACTGGCAAAAATTTTCCAGAATGGAAAAGTATGGCATCGCACAGGCGATTTGGGATTTTTCGATCAAAAGGGACGGATTTGGTTTTGTGGTAGAAAAATGGAACGGGTCATTACCCGAGACGGCGAAGAATATTACCCGGATTGCGTCGAACCGCTATTCCATAAGCACCATGCCGTAGAACGCGCTGCTCTCATACCGTTAATCAAACACGGTACCGCCTACCCCGCAATTGTCATTCTACCGAAGGCGGGATGCTATCCTTTTTTCTTTTTGCAGCGATGGGTTTTCCGCCGAGAGTTGAGGATCTTAGCGCAAAGGTTTCCGAAAGCTGCCCCCATTACCCATTTTTTCTTTTGCCGAAAGTTACCCGTAGATCCCAGACACAATGCCAAAATTCATCGGTTAGCACTTGCTAAACGATTTTCTCGCTAAATTTTGCAAGGGGAATTCTTCCCTTTG
>JAIRLD010000048.1 GCA_031259665.1 Puniceicoccales bacterium
CAAGGATGTTATGCCGTAGGAATAAGTGGAAGTGGTAGGATTATTTATGCTATAGGCCATCAAAGGCAGGTAGTCCTTGTTGGAATAGCACCAACTCATGATTACAGTCGTGTAGAATCCACAGCCAAAGCAATATTAGATCTGTTGCGAAAGTGAATATCAAAGGACATAGGACAGATTAGCCCAATCTCCCGATTACCTACTCCCGATTCATGGGAATCCAAATCCGCTCTTCAGATTAACTATCCCAGCTATGATCTTGAACCGCTCATTAAACTTCCCTCTCCCTCTTCTGTATCGATCAGATAGGATTTTGAACATCCTAATCTTTGCTAATACATTCTCAACCTTAACCCTAATCTTTGATAATTAACCCAGTTCTCTTTGGGAGCTTCATAACCGAAGAGAGGATAGGTCCAAGTTTCTTGATTATCCTACAATACTAGCTCCATCAAGACCCAACAGTACCCCCATAAACCTCTGAGTAACGTAATGCCCGTAGTACATGAATAGAATCATGACCTCGCTTTCTTCCAATGCCGAGAGGTAAAAATTACTTTATTTCCACCGTTTGCCGATCACCTTTGTGCCAGCGGTAAAAGATGGGCGACGCAATAAAGATGGAAGAATAGGTCCCAACGAAAATGCCAATGATGAAAATTAAAGCCAAGTCGTTGATGACACTTGCTCCAAAACAGTACAGGGCCAATGCTGCTAAAAACGTTGTAAAACTTGTTAAAATCGTCCGCGATAGGGTACAATTGACCGAATAGTTAATAATCTCCTTCAACGAAGCCGTTGGATTAAAGTGGAGCTCTTCGCGAATGCGATCGAAGACGACGATGGTATCATTGATCGAATAGCCGATGGCCATCAGGATCGCTGCAATCATCGGTGCCGAAAATTGCCGCCCCAAAAGTAGATAAATGCCAATCGTCGCCAGGATATCGTGAATCGTCGAAATCAACGCTCCAATGCCAAACCCTATTTCAAAGCGTAGGGCGATGTAAATGAGAATCATTAGGAGCGAAGCCATTACCCCCAAAAACGCATTCCATTTGATTTTTCCACTCATCGAAGATCCGATGCTCGATTCGTGTATGATCTTCAATTGAGCCTGCGGGTACTGTTTATTTAACGCTTGGAATAGCGATTTCCCTTTGCCTTCCTTCGTCTGGAGGCATAAAACCTCACCGGAATCCTTGATGTTTTTGCGGTAAACCGTCCCCACCTCGCCAATACCAGTCTCCTTAGCCAGTCGTTCGATATCGTTGGTGTTGAGTTTTTCCGTAAATTGGAGCGTCATTTCGTCGCCACCCGTAAAATCGATGCCGTAAATCCCATTGCCGCGAATGACAAATGCCAGCAACCCTAAGCCAACAACAACCAGCGATACAATAGACGCTATCTTTTGTTTCCCGAGGAAATCGAATTTTCTAACTTCGCCACTATGCTTTTTCAGTATATTTTCAAAGCCAAAATCGATTAAAATTGCCATGAGCGCACGGCTCAGCACCAGGGCGCAAAACATGGTCGCAAAAATACCAATCGCCAGAATCACACCAAATCCACGAACCGGTCCCGTTCCGATCCAAATTAAAATGAATGCGGAGAGCAATGTCGTAATATTGGCGTCAAAGATCGTCGAAAATGCCTTATCGTAGCCCGCTGCTAACGCCGTACGCATTCGTTTTCCGAGCGCCAATTCTTCCCGCATGCGTTCGAAAATCAGGATATTCGAGTCGACACCCATCCCCACGGTCAAAATTAATGCGGCTACACCGGGTAGCGTCATCGTCGCACCAATCATCGCCATAAGACCGAGGACGATGAGCGCGTTCGCAAGGACGGAAATAACGGCGACCCATCCCGATGTGCGGTAGTAGGCGACCATGAATAGAATGACTAACGCGATGCCGAGAATGGTCGCGTAGGTGGAACTCGTCTTCGCATCTTCGGCGAGGGACGGCCCAATTTCTTGGATTTCCATTAAAATGAGCTCGAACTCCAGGGGATTGTTGAGCACGTTGGCTAACTCAAGCGCTTCCCGCAGGGAAAAATGTCCCGAAATACTCGCCATACCATTGGGGATTTCACAATTAATGCGCGGTGCCGAATACAGCCTTCCATCGAGAACGATTCCCAGTAAGCGGCCGATATTATCCTTGGTGATCTTTGCGAAGCGGTCGACGCCATCCGGCGATTTCATTTCGAGACTGATTTCGAATCCACCGTACTGGTTTATCGTCGCATGGGCATTTTTTACCATTTTGCCGGTCATTTCTGGAATCCTTTTGACGTAGTAGGGAATCATATCAATTTCGCCGGTTTTCTGATTTTCTAGCTCGGAAAAAAGTAGCTCGTAGCCGATGGGTGCCGCTTTGGGATCCATACTCTGCGGTTGGTCTTCATGGACCAGACGGAATTCCAACTTCGCCGGACGCTTGACCGCATCGACAATTTCCGGATTATCCTTGCTGGAAATGCCCGGCAACTGGATTTCGATTTCATCGTTGCCACGGGCGCGGATAACCGGTTCCGCGACACCCATACCGTCGAGCCGATGGCGCATGATCTGTGCCGCCTTTTCAAGTTGACTCTGACGCAAATCCGAATCATTTTCCTTTACCGATTGGTCCGCGATTTTAAGGGTAAATGCAATACCTCCCTTCAAATCAAGTCCCTGCTTCAGTCGCCCTTTGGATTCCTGCAGCAGTACCTCCAGCAAGATTTTATTCTTCCGGTCGAGATTTTTAATGTCCTGGAGCTTGATATCCGCAAAGTAGGTGGAGAGATCAATTTTTTCATTTTTGGCAATTTCTTTCAGAGCGACAAAAATGGAGGGCGATTGCTTGAGCTGTACCCGTAATTTAGCCCGTGAAAGTAAGCCGGTAAATTCATCCATTCGAGCCGTCGCCCGATGGGCAATGAAATCATTGAAGGGCCGATCGTTGAGGGGAATGAGATTCCATAGGGCCCATAGCAGAACGATAACTGATAGAATCGATTTTCCTAAAGTCTTGCTAAACATAAAAGTTACATAGGAAGTATGGATTTTTACGCTTCCTGCAAGCTAAAATAATACCAGTTTTTCTAAACCTCCCTAAAAAATTATTGCAAACGAATTTTGGGATTCAGCCAGGCTTGAATACAGTCGGCAATCATGTTGCAAACGATAATCGTGAAGGCATAAAAATTTACAATTCCTAGAATGAGCATGTGGTCGCGACCGCTAATTGCCTGAATAAAGAGGCGGCCTAGGCCGGGAATTTGAAAGACAGTTTCCGTTACGATGGCTCCACTGATGATTCCTGCAAATGCCGGTCCCATGTAGGCGACAACGGGCAATAGGGCGTTACGGAGGGCATGTACGAAAAAAATTCTCCATTCATTCAACCCACGTGCCCGCGCTGCCATGATATAAGATTGATCCAAAACTCTAGTCAATGCGCCCTTCGTTAGACGGGAAATGTAGGATGCATAAAGGATTCCGATTGTTAGAATGGGTAAAATTTTTTGGCTCCAGTGGTCCCAACCGGCGACGTCGAAAATGCGATATTTTAACCCGAAAATGTAGATCAAAAAAGGTCCCACCACAAAGGCGGGTAGGCACATACCCAGCGTAGAAAAAATATTCAGGAGGGTATCTAGCCACGTTCCCTGAAATCGAGCCCCGATTACACCCATGAAGACACCTGCAAGTAGCGCAAATAGCATGCTACAGACACCTAATTCGAAACTGACGCAGGCCTTCGATTGAACGAGCTCGATGACATCCCAGTCCGTATATTTGTAAGATGGTCCAAAATCCCCTTTGAAAACATTCCGAATGTAACGGTAATATTGTACGTTCAGTGGTTTGTCGAGACCGTAGCGTTCATTTAATCTTTGGCGAATTTCGGAAGGCATTTCCCGTTCACCGTCAAAAGGTCCACCGGGTATGGAATGGATTAGGGCAAAGGTTAGAAACGTCACCCCAAAGAACGTAGGAATAACAAAGAGAATCCGTTTAAATAGGAATAGCAACATTATAAAATAATACAATAGACCTTTTGTTTTAATCGATCGAGCCACTCTTGACGTAGCTTTTGATGCCGTTCGCTCAATAGGGTTTGTTCGATGCTTTCTCGCACTTCACAGAGGGATAAAGTACGGGCTTCCCGGATATTACGGAGTCCAAGAAATATGATTTGTTCATCCAATTCGACGCTGCTGAAGGAACCGATCGGAAGCGCCGTAATCTTTTCGACGATGATGGGCAATACCTCACTTTCGTTGATCGCTTCCATATGACTGAAGTTAATACCAGGAATTTGCGATAAATCTTGGCAATGTGCTTCGTAGGAACATTCCTTCTTTAGGCACGCCTGGATTGATGAAATGGTATCTGTATCCTCTTTTTTTACCATAATTTGATCGATATCAAATTGCCTACCCCGGATAAATTTCTCCGGATGGGTTTGGTAATAATTTTGGATATCGAGGGGGCTGACCGAGTTAGGTTTATGGACGTTGCGTTCATACATACAGGAAACGATTGCTTCCTCCCGAATCCAAGCCTTATAGCTTGTTTTAGATTTTCCTTGACGGTGTAAAGCTTCCATAAGCTTTAATGGATCGTTGTCGAAACGCGCCTCGACCTCTTCATACTTTTTTTGGACATAGGATTCCGGTAACTGTCCTTTCATCCGTTCGAATTCTTTGGCAATTATTTTTTTTTCGATGAGCGCATTGCGTACCTCTGTCCGCAACTCATCCTTTACTTCCGGGGCCAAAGTATTCCCACCGGTGGTCAGGGCTATTCCGCCTTCGACCTGCTGTTCCGTGATCACGTGATTGGCCACATAGGCTACGATACCATTGCTGTAGGCATTTTTTTGAACCGTAAAACCATGGAGCGTACCACTTAATAGCAATACGCATGACGATAAAATACCACAAAAATTCCTGAACATACCCTCGAGCATAGTGCCAAAATGAAAAAGAAAAGAAAAATTTGCGCTGGAAAAAATTTTAAAAATCTCATCACTTGTTTCCTATGGATCTAGATAGTGAAAAAAATGTTTTCCAAAAGATTATCGACCGCGAAATCCCCGCTGAAATTCTCATGGAAGATGACCAATGCATCGCCATTCGAGATATTAACCCGGGAGCGCCGGTACACGTTCTGATTATTCCGAAGAAAAATATTCCCCGACTTGGAGAGGCTACGGAAGACGATGAACCCATTCTTGGACATTTGCTGTTAATGGCTCGGAAATTTGCCAAAAATCAGGGCCTATCGGGGGGATTCCGCGTTGTGATTAATAACGGTTCCGATGCCGGTGAAAGTGTTCCCCATCTACACGTCCATCTTTTGGCCGGCAAGGCGATGATTTGGCCGCCATGCTAAAATTTAGAGTGGCGGTTATTCGGATTGGTAAAGATTTTCTTTGCGAATCCTTTCTATTGCATGAGCTCTGTTAGAAAATTTCGGACATCTCGTCTTCGGGAAAAGTCTCGCGCACACCATCCCGTACGTGTCGTTAGTGTGGGATCGGCGCCGTAGTCGGTTAATATCTGTACCATATCAAGATTATTATTCCATGCGGCCCAATGTAACGGCGTTCGCCATTCATCGTCCGGAGCATTGGGATCGGCAGATTGTTGCAATAGGTATCGCACAATGGGTGAGTTTCTAGTCCTTGCAGCTATGTGTAAAGGGGTATCGCCGACATTGTCACATATGCAGGGATCGGCACCTCCTCGGATAAGTTCCTCTATGATCGGGAAATTGTTCACGAGAACGGCTAAATGCAATGCTGTCATGCCATTGGTAATCTTCCGGTTTGCTGCGTGCGTATCCACTATCAACGCATCATGTACGGCATTCAAATTTTGAGCTATAACCGCCCTATGTAAAGGAGTAGTGCGAGGGTAGGCGGCATTGTTGGGATGGCCCATGTTGTCAGGATGACCTACGCTGTAGGAATAGTCCATTGTGTAACCTAATGCGAGATTAGGCGTCAATGCAACTAATAATCCTCCCCAGGAGAATAGGGATCGTATTTTTAAGATATTTTTTTCCATAATTTTCTCCATTTAAAAATCGATACTGAACATTGGAATTATTAATAGTTTGTCAAGTGTTTGAAAATAAAAATATTCATATACTGACCTAAGGGCTTTTCGCCTTTGGAATCTTTCGTTTAGGTACCAGTCCGGAGTAATTTTTCTCGTCTGATCGGAAAATCAACCTCCGCTCCACTCTTCACAGTTATCGATGTCATACACGCGGATAAAGATAAAAAGGCATCTGTGTTGAAATTGACTTGACAAAGTCGTAAAAATTCTAAGGAAATAAGCGGTTTTTCGTGAACATGGCAGCTATCCCTCCCTTATGTCTCCCAGTCTTGACATACTTTTCTCCTATGTCAAGTTTTTTATTTCCAATATACCCAAATAAAGTCTTGCTAGTTTTTTTTTAAATTAATAGATGGGCTATAATCGGAGTATTTTTGGTAGAGAGTCGGACAGTCAGGTGGAAATTTTTGGATTGCGATGAGGGACAGAGGGATTTTTTAGCTGCGAAATTAGGTATTTCGAAGGTTCTCAGCGCCATTCTTCTCCAGAGGGGGTTCGGAAAAGTTACCGATGCGGAACGTTTTGTTGCACCTAAAATTTCTGACCTCAATGACCCGTTTTTGCTCAAGAACATGGATCATGCCGTTGCGCTATTGGATCGACATGTGCAGCGGAAATCGGCTATTTCTATCATTGGGGACTACGATGTGGATGGCATTACCAGTACAGCATTATTGGTCGATATTTTGAGGCGATTTGGCATTTGGCCGCAATATTTTGTGCCGCGACGTTTTTCGGAGGGCTATGGTATGTCCCGAGAAATCGTCCGCCGCATGTTCAAAAAAAGTAGACCAGATCTCGTTATTGCCTTGGATTGCGGTACCAATTCTGTAGATGAAATTCGTTTTCTCGTCAAAAAGGGTATCGATGTCCTAGTTATCGACCACCATACGCTGACGGTGAATCAGGTTCCTGCGGGGATCATTATTAATCCCCATTTGTCCGAACACAGTATTTCGCTTAGGTCTATGTGTGCGGTTGGATTAGTTTTCAAGTTTGTACATGCGTTTTTAAAGCATCGGCGAAAGCAGGGAGATGAACGGGCCTTTGCCATTCGTCTTAAGAGTTATTTCGATATCGTTGCCCTCGGGACGATTGCCGATATGATGCCTGTACTCCATGAGAATCGCATCATTGTGAAATATGGGCTGCAGAGTTTTGCCAAAGAGCGTCGTCCGGGACTTGAGGCGCTCTGTGCCGTTGCCAATATTCCTTCGGGGCAGGCTATTACGCAAGCGGATGTGTCATTCAAATTAGCGCCGCGCATTAACGTAAGTGGGCGGCTATTCGATGCCCTATTACCGGTGGAATTATTGTTAGCGGACGATATTTCCGTGGCGATGATGAAGGCCAAAAAAATCGATTGGATGAATCGGGAACGGCAGCGTATCGAGCAGGCGGTTGTTTTAGAAGCGAAAAGGATGGTTGAGGAGCATTATCGAGATGATCCGGGGATCGTGCTTTTTCATCCGGATTGGCATTCGGGAGTAGTCGGTATTGTTGCGGGGAAATTGGCGAAGGAGTATGGTCGGCCCGCCATTGTTTTATCATTGGAGCGTGGAATGGCGAAGGGGTCTGGACGGAGTTCGAATGTTAATTTATTTGATGTTTTAGCGGAATGTTCGGCTTATCTGGAAGATTGGGGTGGGCATAAGATGGCCGTAGGGGTTGCTTTAAAGCCGGGGGACATCGATATTTTTCGCAATACATTCAATCGAGTGATTTTACAGCTTTGCAGCGGGATTCGGACAGCGGATGAAGAAATTGAGATTGCCTATGTTTTAGATCGGGATGATATTGATGAATTTTTCGTTAATGAGCTAGAAGATTACCTTCATCCCTACGGACAGCAGAATGAGGAACCCATATTTTGTTTAAGGAATATTCGTTTTACGAATACGACGGAATTTTTTGGTATAGATCGGAAGCACGTCCGTTTTTGGATTGAGCGGAAGGGTAGGCCATGGCTATCGGGGATTGGATGGGATATGGCTTCTCATTTTCCGGAACGAAATCGGGATGTTGACATTCTCGTGTGTATTACCTTTGATTTTTGGAACAACGAGCGATTTCTTCTATTACGGCTTGTCGACTGGCGTTATTCCCTTTGATGATTCACGGGGCACTATTTTCATGGAAATATTCTGAATATTGAAGTTTCTAGATAGATTGAAAAATAAAACAAAAAATAAAACAATATTGACAATTGGAAAATTTTAAATAGAAAGATATTGAAATGAAAAAAATATTAACAATTTTAAGTGTATTGCCATTTTCAGCAACGGTTTATGGTAGTAATTCGTCATCTATTCCGCCGAGTGCTCCCGATGATGGTTCGGTAAGAATTCGTCGTACTATGGCAACGGAATTAGATATTCCACCGGCAGGTTTTGATTTTTCTGCTTTTTCGGCGACGGGCTTTCTTCCGAGTAACAGCCCATCAAATCTTGCTTCTACGTCTAGGGATCTAAGTGAAGCGTTTGGGGCGGCTGATGCTGTTTTGGACCATGAGAGATGTGGAGAATATGGGCAAGGCAGTGATTCGTCATCCATTCCGCCGAGTGCTCCCGATGGTTCGATGAGAATTCGTCGTACTACGGCAATGAAATTAGCTACTCCACCGGCAGGTTTTGATTTTTCTGATTTTTCGGCGGATGACCTATTAGATTTTCCGGTTGATAGCTCGTCAAATTTCGCTACTATGCCTGGTAATTTCAGTGAAATGTTTGGGCCAGATGATGCTTTTGGGGCCCATAAAGCACATGGGGAATATGGGCAATTCTTCGATGTAGGGACGAGAGGCGATCCATTGAGAGCATCTGTGGCGCCTCCGGAGGGAGCGTATGATGACGATTTTCAGGCAGCTGTTTTGGCTTCATTGGCAGATCGAAAGGAAATTAGTCAAGGAAATTTGAGATTGATTCAACAGCATTTACCCGAAGGGAGGATCGTATTCGATATGCCAAGCAATGGGTTATGTGGCGATTATTCCCTTCAGGTTTTAAGTCAAGTCCTGACTTCTCCGCAAGAAATTCTCAGAGTTTCCATAAGTGATGTAAGGGCAGGTATGAAAAGAATGAGTGAACTAATTTTGCGTCAGGCTACCGAGTTCGAGCAAAGAAGTTCTTCTGATGGCGGGACAGAAGAAGATAGCCCTATTGCGATCCTTAGAACCACTCTCCTTGAAGATAGGCGATATCGTAGATATGTTAAAGCTCCCAATGAATTTAACTGGCCTTTGTTTTGTAGAGATCTAAAAGCGGGGAAGATTTGGTTTGATTATCCATTTTTCCTGTTTGCACGTGAGGCCTGGGGACTACCTCAGATTGAGTGTGTAGATGGTACCAATTTACAGACTTTGAGAGAGATTCCTCGCGATGGTGCATTGATTGGTATTGGTGGCAATCATTTTGTGGTGGCGTTGCCGAGGATCCTAAAAAATGGAGTAGAAGTAAAAGAAGTCATATGTGAGGATTGGGATGGTCAACAGTGGCGTTCCGTTATTGGAGAACCTGCCAGTATAATTCCGTCTGAGCGATTCATGCCGGTGGCTGATGCGTTTCCATTGCCGCAGCCTGCGAGGGAGGCTTTTGTGGTTGAATCATTAGATGAAATAGCTAGAATTCAGAGAAGTTTACACAAAGATATGGTATTATTTGACCTTCCCGAATTGGAAGGCAGCTATTATGCTTTTTTGGCTATTCGATTCGTCCGTCAATTTCCCGAGCAATCGACTGTTATGATTTCAAGAAGTATGGTAAATGCATTTTTAGGTGGTCTAGCTAATCTTATAAATAAAACTTGTTCAGATATTCCAAAGATTGCGCGAGACAAGTTCCTTAATGATTTGCGAAATGGGGATCTTCCGATAAGTACCGAGTTGTTGCCATTTGCGCTCGAGACTTTGGGGCTACCTCGAGAGATCGCCATTATATCGAGCGATGACGTAGCTCAGTTGGGAAAATTTCATTCCTATGGTGTGTTAATTCAGTGTCAGTCCGGTCGTTTTGTGGTTGCGTTACCGAAGAGGACGGACTGTTGGGTCGAGATAGCAGAAATCATATGTGAAGATTGGGATGGCCGTTTCTTTAGGTCTATGCCTGGGAGGCTTGCCAGTGAAGTTCCGGCAGTTTCATGTCGGATGGAATGGCCTCCGAATATGATATTATTGGATGTTCCTGGATTTGGAAAATCTGGTTATTTTGCTCTTTTGGCCATTCGATTTGTTATGGATAATCCCCATGAATCAAAAATCATAATTTCCAAAGAGCAATTGAGTTTATATTGTGTGGGTATAGCCGATCAAATCAAGCACGACCTTGAAAATCAATCGCAAAACTTAAAAGTATGTGAAGAAATTGAAATGCTGCAAGCCGTTCTTCTAGACGAAGCGAGATATTGCGATGATCAAGGTGAAGTGGTATGGAAGGGATACCTCGACAACATGAGAAACGGAAGGGTTGAGATGAACGATGCGGTGTTACCGTTTGCATGCAGAGCTTTAAATTTGAATTTAGATGCTATTCTAAGGAGCGATGATGAAAATTTTTTGAGAAATATTCCGCCCACGGGTGCTCCTATTTATTGTCCACCTCTTAGTTATTATGGATTGCCTGTTCGTTACAGGGAATTTAATCATTTTATGGTTATCTTACCGAGAAATGGAAAGGAACGGGTTGAACTCATGTGCCAAGAACAAGATGGTGAATGGTGGCATTCGGACTCAGGAATGCTTGTTCGTTATAAATAATTCGGAATGATCGAAGTAGTATTTATGGCTTAGGGTAATCTTACTGTTCGAGGCGGAGGGTATTATTTTCGAAGAAGGTTAGGAAAGCAATATTTTTCGTCCCCCCGCTCTTTTCTAGATTCTCTGGAGTGGGGCGGATATAGGCAAAATGGCTAGGGAAATACAGTAGACAGGGCGATTATTTCCGTGAAGATTATATTTTCCGCAATTTTCAATGAATTAATTATTGTTGGTTTTAGGCAAATATTTTCAAGAATGTTGTATATTATTTAGTCTTTCGGATCGATCAAAAAATAAATCAGGAAAAAAATAAAAAAATATTGACAGATTAGAAGGCTTTTGAGATAAGCATTCCATGGTAAAGAAAGAGTTGGCTGTTTCGGCTATATTGTTATCCCTAGCAGTAGGTAGTAATGATTTATTATCTATGCCAAGGTATCTGAATGAAGATTTAAAAAAGGCTTGTGGCGTTTGTGGTTTTTCTGCTTCTCCCGCATCGGGAGCAAATAGGAGTTCCGGAAGGAGCTCTGGAGTTCCGTCACTTGCCGCTTCTCCCGCATCGGGAGCAAATGGGAGTTCCGGAAGGAGTTCTGGAGTTCCGTCGCTTGCCGCTTCTCCCGCATCGGGAGCAAATAGGAGTTCCGGAAGGAGTTCTGGAGTTCCGTCGCTTGCCGCTTCTCCCGCATCGGGAGCAAATGGGAGTTCCGGAAGGAGTTCTGGAGTTCCGTCGCTTGCCGCTTCTCCCGCATCGGGAGCAGATGGGAGTTCCGGAAGGAGTTCTGGAGTTCCATCGCTTGCCGCTTCTACCGCATCGGGAGCAAATAGGAGTTCCGGAAGGAGTTCTGGAGTTCCGTCGCTTGCCGCTTCTCCCGCATCGGGAGCAAATAGGAGTTCCGGAAGGAGCTCTGGAGTTCCGTCACTTGCCGCTTCTCCCGCATCGGGAGCAAATGGGAGTTCCGGAAGGAGTTCTGGAGTTCCGT